>CAXRHS010000224.1:0-5384 GCA_964230235.1 Myxococcota bacterium | reverse complement strand
TCGGCTTTCGCACCGCCGACAAAATCGCACGCGCGCTGGGCTTGGACTTTGCCGCTCCGGAGCGGCTGCGGGCGGCGCTGCGGTTTGCGCTGGGCGAGCTTGCGGCCCAAGGTCACACCGCGCCGCCGCGCGATCGCGTGCTGCAGGCTGCGGCGGTCGCGGCCGAGGTTGCGGCACCGTCGATCGAGGCGCTGGTCGCCGCGATGGTCGCCGATGGCAAACTGTCCGAGGTGCAAAGCTGCGACGCGACCGGCACGGTGGTGGCGGCGCTGGCGCTGCCGGATCTGGCCCAGGCGGAGCAGGCAATCTTCGACCACGTCCGCGCCGCCTGCGCCCAAACGCACCGCGTTGCGACAGACGGCGATCCGCGCCTGCGGCGGGCGGCCGATACCCTGGGCTTTGACCTACAGGGCCAGCAACGGCAGGCGGTGCTGCTGGCGCTGACCGCGCCACTGTTGGTCGTGACGGGCGGCCCCGGCACCGGCAAGACCACGATTTTGCGCGGCGTGCTCGCGGCGCTCGACGGCGCGGACACCCAGGTGGTCCTGGCGGCGCCAACCGGCCGCGCGGCGCGGCGCCTGGCGGAAGCCGCCGGCCTGGAGGCCCGAACCCTGCATCGGCTGTTGGCGATAGACCCCAGCCGACCAGACGCCGGCCGCGGCAAGACCGCGCTGCAGGCCGACCTGGTGGTGGTCGACGAAGCCTCGATGGTGGACGCCGTGCTGATGGCGCAACTGGTGCAGGCGCTGCCGGCCAGCGCCCGCTTGCTGCTGGTCGGCGACGCCGATCAGCTGCCATCGGTGGGCCCGGGCGCGGTACTGGCGGATCTGCTGGCGTGCCCAGAGGTGCCGCGGGTGCGGCTGGATCGGGTCTTTCGGCAAGCCGAGGCCTCGTACATCGTGCGGGCCGCCCACGCAGTGCTGGCGGGGCTGCTGCCGGCGTCGGCGCCGGGCGGAGGCGACTTCTTTTTCGTGCCGCGCGGCGAAGCGGACGCCATCGCCGACACCGTGTGCAAAGTGGTGGTCGAGCGCCTGCCAAAGCTTGGCTTTGACCCCAAGGCCGACGTGCAGGTGCTGGCGCCGATGCACAAGGGCGCGCTCGGCATTGCAGAGCTGAACCAGCGCCTGCGCGGCCTGCTCAACCCCGATGGCGAAGCGGCCATCGGCGGCCTGCGGGTGGGCGACAAGGTGCTGCAGCTGCGCAACGACTACAAGCTTGAACTGTCAAACGGCGACATTGGGGTCGTGCTGGGTACGACGGTGGTCGCGGTGGAGGACCCCGAAACCGTGGACGATGGCGACGACGAACCAGACGACGAAACGGAACCCGCCGCGGCTGCAACGCTACCGGCACTGGTGGTGCGCTTTGGCGATCGCCTGGTGGACTACCCCGCGCCGCTGTTGGAAAATCTGACGCTGGCCTACGCGATTACGGTGCACAAGAGCCAGGGCAGCGAGTACCCGGCAGTGGTCCTGCCGGTGCACGGCAGCCAGTGGGCGATGCTGCAGCGCAACCTGCTGTACACTGCAATCACCCGCGCGCGGCGCTTTTGTGTGCTGGTCGGCGAAGAGCGGGCAGTCCGGCGCGCTGCCACCAATGACGCGCCGGTGTGGCGCCACACCCGGCTGCGCGCCTTGTGGGGGTCGTAGGTGTTGCAGGTCGGGGCAATTGCGCTGTTTGAGCGCGATGGCGCTCTCGTTGCCGGCCGGGTGGTGGCGGTGCGGGCGCCGTCGTTCTGCAAGGTCGAGCGGGCAGTTGGCGCCGGATCCGAAGTGGTGCGGGTGCCGTTGGATGGCCTGGCTGCAGTACTCGCGTTGCCCGCCGCAGACACCGCGGCCGTAGCGAACCGGATTGCCGCCGCGTGCGCCCGCACCTCGGCAGAGGCCGTCGAGACGGCGTGGTCGCTGCTCGTCGGCGAGCCCTGTGGCACCGGCGAAGTCGCGCAGTTGCTCTACGGCGCCCAGACCCCGGCCGACCGCGACGATGCACTGCTGACGGCGGCGATGGCGGACGACGCCTTTGCGGTCGCGCGCGGCCAGTTGCTGGCGCGTTCGCCCGCCGACCGTTCTGCGCTGCAAGAGGCGCGCCAGCGACGGCGCGAACTGGACCGGCAGCTTGCCAGCTGGGACGACGCTTTGGGTCACCTCGCGGTCGGCCGGCGCCTCGCCAATGCCCAGCGCGACGGCATGGCGCAGCAGTTGCTGGACTGGATCCGCGATCCGGGCGGTGCAGGCGTGGCAAGCGCGTGGGTCGAGCGCAAGGGCTGCACCGGCGGCGACGCCACCCGCGCGGTGCGCGACCTGCTGGTGCAATTGGGTGCGTTCGACCCCCATGACGACCCGGCGGTGGTCCGCCACTCGGCCGCCCTGCCGGTGCATGCGTTTGACGACGACCCGCCGCTGGCACCGGCCGACCTGCCGCGCAGCGACCTGGAGTGGATCGCCATCGACAACGACGATCCCCACGAAATCGACGACGCCGTCCACGTGTCGGCGAGCGGCGACGGCTTTGCGGTGGCGGTGGCGATTGCCCACCCGTCGCTGTGGTTCGGCCCAGACCACCCGGTCGATGTGGCGGCCCGCGCGCGCGGCGCGACGCTGTACCACCCGCGCACGGTCTGCCCGATGCTGTGCGACCGCATCGGCCGCGGGGTGGCGTCGCTGGTTGCCGACCGCTGGCGGCCCGCGCTGGTGTTTTTTGCCGATGTGACCGCCGACGGCACCCTGCGCAACCCGCGCGTCGCCGAGCAATGGGTGCGGGTGCGCTGGGCGTGGCGCTATTCGGTGGTCGACACCTGGCTGCAAGGCGCCGCGGGCGACCCCGAGCAAGTGGCCCAGGCCAGGCTGCTGTGGCGGTTTGCGCAACTGCGCGAGGCGCGCCGCATCGCGGACGGTGCGTGGCTGCTGTACAAATCCGAGGTCGACGTGCGCGCCCCGCGGTTCGGCGCAGTCCGGATCCTCGACGCCTCGCAGTCGAGCCCTGCCCGCCGCATGGTCACCGAAGCGATGATTGCCGCCGGCGTCGCTGCCGGCCAGGTGGGTCGGGATTGGCGACTGGCGCTGCCCTACCGCTGCCAGCCGCCGCCGCACAAGCCGCCGCTGCCGCCTGGGCTGTACACCGACGCCGCCCAGGTGGCCACCGTGCTGCGCGCCACCCAGCCATCGGCGACTTTGACCGAAGCGGGCGCGCATGCGCTGATGGCGGTGCCGCACTATGTGCAGGTCTCGTCGCCGCTGCGCAGGTACAGCGACATCATCGCCCACCGACAGTTTGCGGCGTACCTGCGCGGTCAGCGGCCGGCCGACGCGGCGCAGGTGCAGGCGTGGCTGGCGGTGTGTGAGCCCGAAGCGGCGCGCATGCGCGGCTGGCAGCGCGCGGCCGATCGCTATTTCAAGCTGCTGCTGCTGGCTGGCCACGGCCAGGGCCGGGTGTGGCAGGCCCAGGTCGTGCGACCGCTGGCGGCCGGGGTGCTGGCGTTCGTGCCTGAACTTGCGCTGGAAGTGCCGCTGCGCAGTCGCAATTTGCCGATCGGGCAGTGGTGTGCGCTGGTGGTCAAGTCGGCCGATCCGGTCCGGGATCGCTTGGAGGTTGGGGTTGGCTAGCGGCGGCGCCGGGCGGGCGGTGCCGCCGCCGCCCAAGCTGTTCTCGAACAAGTAGGCGCAGGCGGCGACCGACTGCGCCGCCGGGGCACCGGCAGCGACACAGGCAGCTGCGCGCGATTGCGGGCAACAGCCAATCAGCCGACCGCTGCGCCACAGGCCAGCAAGGGGTAGGGCGTTGCCGAGCGCGCGTGTGCCGCGCACAATCGCACCATGGCGGCCCCGAACGTCCAATTGACGCTAGGCATCTGTGACGTTGGCGTGGCGTTTGGCCAGCCGATCAGGCTGGAGCCGGAACAACAACTGCGCCTGGTCCAGGCCCGCGTGCGCTGCGCAAGCTGTGGCGCTGCGCACACCGTCGCCGCCGAGCCGGTTTTCGATACCCACGACGACGATCACTTTGGCCGCCTGGAGCTGTGGTACACCACCACCCACCAGGTGCGTTGCGCTTGCGGATCGCGCATTGAACTGGTGCTGGGCCACACCGAAACCCGCAACCTGCTGACCGACGGCCGCACCATGACCTGGAACGGGGTGCGCAGCCGGCAGGGCGGCGACCTCGCTTGAGTACCGTTCGCGGACGCCAGCCCGCGCCGATGCGACGGTCTGGTCGCCGGGTCGCGCTACTTTGCTGGTCTTGGTTGCGCGTCTGGTTGTTCGCCCACCTGCGGCCGCGCCAGCCGGGTCAGCCGCGCCCGCAGCGGCGCTGAAATCCCCGCGGCGCCCAGCTCGGCGTCTGGCAGCGCGAGCGCCCGCTGGATCGCGGGCTGGGCGGTCGCTGGCCCCGCATGGACAGCCGCGCACAAGGCCCGCCAGTACTGAACGCCGGCGTCCGCTTCGACCTGTGCAGCAAAGGCGGGTCGCGCGCAGCGCCCGAGCACACCGTGGTTGAACCACAGGCCCAGCAGCTGCCGAGCAGCTTGCACCGCCTGCGGACCGACGCCAGCCGCTGCCGCCGCCTGCCACTGGGATTGCCGCGCCGACAGACTGGCGCTGGCGGCAATCCGGCGGGCGCCGACCGTTTCGGCAGCGGTCGCCAGCGCAGCGGTCTGCGAGGACGCCGCAGGCAAGCCCAGGCAACTGCGCAGGGTGTCGGCACGCGCTGCGCCGCCCGGTGCGTGCAGCGGCAGCCACACCTCTGCGTCGGGATCCTTGGCGACCAATACCCACTTGGCACGGTCCTGATCCGCCAGCGGAAACGGCGCTGGATGCACCAGCCACTGGAACGGAGCTGCGGCGAACGCGCGCTCAAGCGCCGGTCGGCGGGTGGAGACCCGGTTGAGGTCCGCGAGCACGGCGGCTTCGCTGACCGAAAAGTTGCCGCGGCTGTCGCTGAACACGCGGGCGTCGGGGCTGAGCGCGTGCAGCAGGTAGCCGCCCCACGGCGCGTGGTTGAACACGGTGGCACCGGCCTGGCCACACGTGCGCAAAAGGCGCGCGGCCGCAACCGGAAAGGCTCCGGGCTCCAGGGCGATCAGGGCCTGCCGCGCCGCCTGCGCCGGACCACCTGACAGCGTCCACACCTGATGGTGCAGCCCGACCGCCAGCGCCAGCGCCGCTGCCCATACCGGCCAGCGCCGACCGGCCGCGGCGTGGTCGTCGGCCGGCGGCAGCCACAAAAGCGCCACGGCCGGCGCCAGCGACGGCAGCCACAAGAAGCGCATGTGGCGGGCGCCAAGAACCAGCAACGGCAGCACCAGCAGCGCCGGCAGCAGCGCTTGCCCCAGCGCGGTCGGGTGACGGCGCGCCAACGCAAATGCCAGCAGCGGCCAGCCGACCAGGCCG
>CAXRHS010000223.1:0-2869 GCA_964230235.1 Myxococcota bacterium | reverse complement strand
CCGTTCGCCCAAGAACTGGTGCCGCTGACCGACCGCGGCGAAATCGAAGCCCGGCTGGTGGCGCAGGGCTTTGTGGTCAGCGGCGATCAAGCGGTCCGCGATCGCCTGTTTGTGCGCGACGACGTGGTGGCGCTGCCGCCGCCAGCAACCGTTGAGAATCTGATGGCTTGCGGCCGTTCGGCACTCGATGCACTGGCGGCGATGGGCTATCCCGACAGCTGGGCGCGCGCGCTGCCCGGCCGGGTTGGCGCGACTGCAGGGCGACGACCGGTGGTGGTGCCCAGGGCACCCGAGCGCCCCCAAGCCCCTGAGCCGGCAAGCCAACCGCCACCGCCGCGCAAAGCCGCTGCCGCCGCCGATTGGATGGCCGACTTTGCCGACTTGCCGCGGACAGCGGATGCGCCCAAGATTGCGCCGCGGGCTCCACCTGCTACCCAACCGCCAGCCCGGCGCACTGCCCGGCCGGCTCAGCCCGCCCCAGCCGAAAAGCCCGACTGGATGAAGGACTTTGAATAGGCCCACCCACGCGAGGATGCCATGAGCCACGAACACGAGCGCCCTGTTGAACCGTTCAGCGACCTGCATGTCGAGCACGGCCACGTGCGCGCGACGCTGTTGCACGACCCGTCGATTGAAGGCCTGGATGTCGGGCTGTACCTCGATGGTTCCGGCAGCATGAACGACGAGTACAAAAACGAGCAGGTGACCACTGGCGGCGGGCTGCTGTGGGACCTGTTCGGCTGGGGCACCCCGCCGGTGACCAGCAGGGTAGACAACCAGGTCGAGCCGCAAGCGCGCTGGATGCTCAAATACCTGGCGACCAAGGATCGCAACGGCTCGCTGCGGGTGGCCTATTGGGCGTGCGGCCAAAGCGGCGCCAGCATCGAGGTCATCGGCGAGTTGACCGGTGCCAACACCGACGAGTTGCAGTTTCCGGGGCCGCGGGAGGCAGGCGCGCGCACCGTGCTCACGCCTGCGTTGCGCGACTACGTCAACTACCTCGAAGCGCAAGCACGGGCGGGCTGCAAGCGCGGCTGCTGTGTGATTCTGACCGACGGCCAGATCCACGACATCGACGATGTGCACCGCTTTAGCGAATACGTGGTGCAGCGCGTCACCCGCGGGTCGCTGCCGCGCACCAACTTCATCCTGGTTGGCGTCGGCGATGGCGTGGACTAGGAGCAACTGGAGAAACTCGCGCACATGGAGTTTGCTGGGGTCGGCCACCTGTGGTGTCACCGCATTGCCAAGGAAATCAATCAGGTAGCGGAACTCGTCGCGGTGCTGGTCGATGAGACGATGACGGTCGCGGCGGGCGGCACCATCTACGACGACAAGGGCAACGTGGTCCAGTACTACGAAGGCCGCCTGCCGGCCGTGCTCGAATTCAAGGTGCCGGAAGGGGCCTCCAGCTTTACGCTTGAGGTCAACGGCCAGCGCTTTACCCAGCCGCTGCCGGGCGAGGAGGATGAGGATCACCACGGCGACGAAGACGAGGACGAGGATCACCACTAGGCGATCGACCACGCTCACCTGGGTCGCGAATTACCTAGTCTAATCCATGATCTGAACAAAGCCCCCCTCTGTGTTGGCCATGCATACCCACGAAGTCATTTCCAGGCCCTTCAGCGACGTGCACGTCAGCGGCAACCAGGTGGTCGCCACGCTTTTGCACGACCCGACCGTGGAAGGACTGGACGTTGCCCTGTACATGGACGGCAGCGCCAGCATGGAGCCGGAATACGGCCCGCGCGGCGTGCTCGCCAAGCTGGGCGGCGTGCGCAACACCGTCGAACCGCAGATGCGCTGGATGCTCGAATACCTGGCGAGCAAGGACCGCAACGGCGTGCTGCGGGTGGCGTACTGGGCGACGGGCGACGGCACGCAGTTGGAGATGGTGGGCAACCTGACCGGACCGCAGGCCAAGGAGTTCAAGTTTCCGGGGCCGCAGTACTACGGCAAAGATACCGTGATGTTGCCGGCTCTGCGCGACTTCTTGGGTTACGTCAAGCAAGAGGTCGGCAACGGGCTCAAGCGCGGGCTGTGCGTCATCATCACCGACAGCCAGGTGCGCGACGCGGCCGATGTGCAGGCGTACTCGACCCAGGTAGCCAAGGAGATTGCGGCCGGAAGGTTGCCGCGCATCAACTTTGTGCTGGTGGGCGTCGGCGGCAAGGTGGACGAAGCGCAGATGGAAGAAATCTGCCACGCCACCTACCCGGGGGTGGGCCACCTGTGGTGCCACCGCGTCGCCGACCGCATGGAAGAGATGGCGGACCTCGTCGCCGTACTGGTGGACGAAACGATGACCGTGGCGGCAGGCGGCACGGTGTACGACGATAAGGGCAACACGATCAAGGTCTACGAAGGGCGCTTGCCCGCCGTGCTGGAATTCGAAGTACCGCCGGGCACCGAGGGCTTTGTGCTGGAGGTCGCCGGTCAGCGCTACCCGCAGGCGCTGCCGCGCGAAGACGACCACGACGACGACGAACCCGCGCAGCCGTTCGTGCCGCAGGTGCAGCGCGCGCCGGCCCAGGGTCACCGCGGGCATCGCCATTAGGGCCTGCAAATGATTTACTCAATCATTTCGCAAGACCGATTGCTTGCTTGGTGGGTCGCCAGCTCGCGGCCTCGGAGGCGGACTCGCCGCTCCGCTCCGCGCTCGTGTCGATCGACTTGTTCGTACACAGGCCCGAACGGCCAGAACCCGCCGCGAACGTAGGACTGTTCGTCCGAGCCACTGGGGAGCCGAACATGGCCGAACCGCCGCCCGCCGCGCCACCGGCGTTCAAGGTCAAAGCAGTCGGAGCCAAGAAAGTGGGCGCTGGCATCGCTCCGGTGGCGGGCCATGTGCATGGACCGGGTTGCG
>CAXRHS010000222.1:0-2561 GCA_964230235.1 Myxococcota bacterium | reverse complement strand
ACAGAGTCGTTTGCGCGCACGGTCGAAGTCGAGACGGGGCTGGTATCTTCCACTGGCGCTGATGCGTGGCAGCAGTTTTCGTTGTTGACCACCGACTTCCAAACCACGGCGCGGGCTGGCGATGTGGTGCAGCGCCGCACCGATGGCGGATTGCGCGGCCGCAGCTACCAGGGCGGGTGGGAGCACCTCTGGTCAGACGATCTGTGGTCGCGCGTTGACAAAGTGGCCGACGAAGCCGTGCAGCTGGTCCATGCGCCAGAGTGCCCGACGGCGACGCTGGACCTGCTGCTCTCGCCGGACCAAATGATGCTTCAAATCCATGAGTCGATTGGCCATCCGCTGGAGGTGGATCGCATTCTTGGCGACGAGCGCAACTACGCGGGCTGGTCATTTGTAGAGCTTCGTGATTTCGGTACTTTGCAGTATGGATCGTCTGCAATGACGGTGACCTGGGACCCGACCGTGCCAGGCGAGTTCGCGGGATATCGGTTTGACGATACCGGTACTCCGGCAAGCCGCCAAATTCTCATCGAAAAAGGGCGCCTGTTGCGTGGCCTCGGCGGCATCGAAAGCCAGTTGCGCAGCGGGGTGCCAGGAGTAGCAACTCAGCGCGCGTGTTCGTGGAACCGTCCGCCGATCGACCGCATGGCCAACCTGAACTTGGAGCCGGGCAACGCCTCCTGGGACGAACTGGTCGCCGCGGTGGACGACGGCGTTTGGATGGAGTCGAATCGCTCGTGGTCAATTGACGACTTTCGCAACAAGTTTCAGTTCGGATGTGAGCTTGGCCGGCGCGTCCGCAATGGCAAAGTCGGTGAGGTCGTGCGCAACCCCAATTACCGCGGCGTGACCGTGCCATTCTGGCGAGGACTTGCCATGGTCGGTGACCGCTCGACTTTCCGGGCCTACGGAACTCCATATTGCGGCAAGGGCGAACCGAACCAGTTGATTCGCGTTGGGCACGCTTCGCCCGCGTGCCTTTTCCGCGGCGTCGAGGTGTTCGGAGGTGACTCGTGACAGTGGACAACGCCGCCTGGACTGGCCTTGCCGATGCGCTTTTGTCTGCCACTCGCCCTTCTGAAGGCCTGGTGGTTGAACTGGCGGCAGAATCCAGCTTGTTCGTGCGGTGTAGTGGCGCCAAAGTGCGACAATCGGGAGTGGTGGACGACGCCGACCTGCGCGTGACCCTGTATTTGCAGGCCCGCGATGGCGTCCGACGGGCGACGCGCACGCAAACGCTAACCGGCGACGCCGCGACGGACCTCGACCGAGCCCAAGCGACCCTGCTGGCGCTTCGCTCGGAGATTCCGCACCTACCTGTTGATCCGTATGCGGAATTGCCCACCAGCGCGCACGTCAGTCACACCGAGTCGGCCGGCTGCTTGCCTGGGCATGACGAGGCAGTGGACGCGGTGCTTGGCCCGGCGTGCGACCTGGACCTGGCAGGATTGTACGCCGGCGGAACGATGGTCCGGGCAGCGGCGACTTCGGCTGCGGCGCGCCATTGGTTCGCGACGACGTCCTATACGCTTGACTACTCGCTGTACACCGACGGCAAGCGCGCGCTCAAGGGTACGATGGCGGGTGCGCGCTGGGATGCGGCGCTATGGCGTGAACGGCTAGTTGACGATAGAGAACGGTTGCTTGCATTGCGGCGGCCGGCGGTTCGGCTCGACCGCGGCGACTACCGGGCGTGGCTGGCGCCAGCTGCAGTTGCCGACCTCGTTGGCATGTTGTCGTGGGATGCCATTGGCGAGGGTTCGATTCAGCAGGGCGTTAGTCCTTTGCGGTCGCTGCGGACCGGGGACCGGTCGCTGTCGCCGCTCTTTTCGCTTGCCGAGGCCTTTGACGGCAACAATATGCCGCGCTTCGATGACCAAGGAGAACTGGCACCTGAGCGCCAAGACCTAATCCGAAGCGGTCGTCTGGTCGGTACGCTGGTGAACACCCGATCTGCAAGGGAGTACAGCGTGCCGTGCACCGGAGCCAACACTTCAGAATCACTTCGCTCTGCGCTAGTAGCCGGGGGCAGCCTGACCGAAGCAGGGGTGCTCGGTCGGCTTGACTCCGGCTTGTGGCTGTCGAACCTGCATTACCTCAACTGGAGCGACCATCCCGCTGGCCGCATGACGGGCATGACTCGATACGCCTGTTTTTTGGTTCGAGGCGGCGAACTCGTGGCCCCCATTGAGGCCATGCGGTGGGACGACAGTTTGTTTTCGCTGTTCGGCGACAACCTTGTCGACTGCGGCGCCGAACCAGCGCTCATTGCGGAAACGGGAAGTTATGGAATGCGCCAACATGGCGGCTCTCGAGTTCCTGGAATGCTGCTGGCGCGGTTTCGCCTCGTCTAGCCAAGGAACTCTGAACGATCACGACCCCTACCTTGGTTCAGATACATGATATCGAATAGGAATCCATCGGGCCGCTGATCGCAGCGGGGCACAGACCGCAGTATTTTCGCCCCTCGGCGCGGTTTTTTCCGTCGCGGTTCGATCACCCGTCTGAGCGCGCACGTCGTCGCGCCGGACGTTGCCATGACCATTCGCTACTACCACCCC
>CAXRHS010000221.1:0-3361 GCA_964230235.1 Myxococcota bacterium | reverse complement strand
CCTGCGGCGACAAACGCTCACGGGGGCTCGCCTGCCCGCCTGGGGTCCCAAGCTGCTGCGATAGTTGCGGCCCCCCGATCGTGCGGCTATGCTCCGCGCGGTCGGGTGGCCAGGGTGCGATCGATCGGTCGCTGGCGCCGCGAAGGAATCAGCATGATGCCCATCCAGTCCTCGGTACGACAGGCGACGCGCGCGGCAGTTTGGGCGGCCGCGGTGGTCATGGTGGTGGCAGCACGTCCCGCTCAAGCGGTCGAGATCACCGATGTGCTGGACGCGATGGACGACGACAACAACGACCCGTTCGACGCGGCGTTGCGGGTCCGCTACACCTCGGACACCCGCGAATCGGCCATCGCGCGGCAAGCGCGCTGCCTCAAGAACGACGTCCTGGGCTCGGTCTGCCCCAACGGCAGCGGCTACGTGCTCGCGCGCGAGTTGGAGTATCAGCGCATCCGCAACGTGCTGAACTTCGACTTCCGGTTCGGCATCTACAAAGACCTTGAAATCTATGCGGTACTTCCGCTGGTCATCAGCGACGACTGGAAGCACGAGTTTTCACCCGGCGTGTCGCGGGCCAACTCGACGATTTTGCCGCCCAAAGACAACACGACCAGCACGCCTTCCGATCGATCGGCGCTCTTCCGGGTACCGTACCAGAGCACCTCGCGCGCGGGCATGGGCGATCTCAAGCTGGGTCTGCGCTGGTCGCCATTCAACTATTACCGCGACGCGTCGGAGCCGACGTGGGTGTTCGGGTTTGAGTACACCGCGCCGACGGGTACGCCGATGGCGGCGGACAACGACGGCGTTGGTTACGGACTGCACGAGTTCAAGCTTTTTTCGACCATTTCTCGGCGTGCGCTGCGGGTTTTCGAGCCATTTTGGGGCTTTCACGCGACGCCGCGGGTGGGGTCGAGCAGCGGGCTTTTCACCAAGCGCGGCAAGACCCAGCGCTACATCGAACCGGGCTTCAACGCTGGCACGCAATTTGGTTTGACGGTGGTGCCTTGGGAGAACCCCAAGCAGGAAGAACGCTTTGAAATCGAGGCGGGACTGAACTTTGAGTATTTCTACCGCGGCCGCGAGTACACCGAGATCTGGGAGGCGCTGGCGTCACCCAACAACCCATGCAAGCCGAGCGAAGGCTGCAACAACGTGCTCTATTCGCAATCGGCGCTCGACCCCGTGACCGGCAAGCCCGTGCGCACGGACGGCATCACCGAAGTGGAGCCCTATGCGCGTTTTGGCGGCTGGGGCGCGCTGCATTATCAGCCCGTGCAGTATTTTCAGATCTCGGCCCGGTTCAACTATTTCCGCGAGACGCCGCACTTCATCACCTATGGTGACATTGGCGTCGACCTTGACGGCAAGAACAAGGTCTCGGCGTTCAACAGCACGGGCGAGAATGAGTTCAGCCCGGTGTACCTGCCGGCCGTCGATACCGTGGGGCAGCGGCTGCGGGTGCTCGATGTGACCAATCTGGGCTTGCAGTTCGCGATTTCGGGCAAGTTCTAGCGCCCGCTGCCTGCTGAGCGGGTCGCAAGCTCGCGACTTTGCAAGTCGACTCGCCGCTCCGCTCCGCGCACGTGTCGATTGACTTGTTCTTTTACAGGCCCTTACACAGATCTTGATGCCGCCGCGGCTGGGGCGTGCAGGCCGCGTGCACATACAGTTTCGCATTGCCGGTCGTTGCCAAACCCCGTATTCTGGACTGCTCGCCGCACTGCGGGGCATTCGCCCTGCCGTGCGCAGTCGCTGTCGCCAGGAGCTGCTGATGAGCCACCGAATCCTTGTGTTGTTGACCATGTGCGCGTCTGTCGCGGCCTGCGTGGGCGGATCAGAGGCCGGCGGCGGGGCCTCTGTGTCCTCCGCGTCGACACCGTGCGTCGTCGCAGGTGACTGCCCGATAGGTCAGGACTGCGTCGATGGCAAATGCGCCGTTGCGGTCAGCTTTGGCAAAGATGCGGGCGGCAACAACGGCGGCGGCGGTGGCGGGGACGCCGCTGGCGGCAAGTCAGATGGCGGCCCGAACACCGCGCCAGCCGATGGCTCGGGTTCGCTCGGCGAAGCCGAAACGACCAGCGCGGCGGGGATGGCCTGCAAGATCGACCAGGAGTGCGACGACAAGGTCGCGTGCTCACTGGACAAGTGCGTCAACGGCCACTGCTACCACCCCAAGAAGTCGGACCCTGCCTGCAGCTGTACCAAGACCAGCGACTGCGACGACAGCAATTCGTGCACGGCGAACGTGTGCAAGAGCGGTATCTGCACCTACGCCAAGTTCGTCAATCCCAACAACCCGGACCCGAATTGTTGCGCAAGTGACGCGGAATGCGCCGACCCGAGCGGGGCGACCAGCGGCAAGTGCGTGGAGTACCATTGTATTTTCAAGGCGATCGTCAAGTGCAAAGCCAATTCGGAGTGCGACGACAAGAACGTGTGCACGTCGGACGTCTGCGTCTCTGGCAGTTGCGAAAACAAGGCCAAGCTCGGCTGCTGCATGGGCGACAGCGAATGCAACGACGACAATCCGTGCAGCGTCGATACCTGCAACAACGGAACCTGCCAGTTCAAGGGCGCAGCGTCCGCCGGATGTTGCGACGACGCCAGCGGCTGCGATGACGGCATCGCGTGCACCGTCGACAGCTGCGACGCCTACCAGTGCCAGCACTTGCCCGCCGGCGACGGTTGCTGCGTGACGGACAAGCAATGCGACGACGGCAAGGTCTGCACCATCGACAGCTGTCAGAACGGCGCCTGCAGCCACCAGGCCGGCCCCAACTGCTGCAAGTCGGCGCTCGATTGCGACGATTTCAGCCCGTGTACGGCCGACGAGTGCAAGGCCGGCGAGTGCTTCAACACCGCGAAAACCGGCTGCTGTATCAACGACTTTGAGTGCGACGACAACGACCCAGCCACCACCGACACCTGCATCACCAACATCTGCAAGAACCAAGGCAGCAGCGGCGGCGGCGGCGGCAAGTGCACCAGCAACGCCCAGTGCAACGACAACGACCCGTGCACGACCGACACCTGCTTTGTCGGCACCTGCTCCAATAGCCCGATTCCGGGTTGCGGCGGCGGGGGCGGCGCGGGTTCGTGCAAAGGCAAGTGCGGCGCGCCCGGCCAGCAGCCTGGCGGCTGTTTCTGCGACGACCTGTGCCAGATGAGCGGCGATTGCTGCGCAGATTACGGTGCCCAGTGCGGCGGCGGCGGCAACGTGCCCAAGTGTGGCGACGGCAAGTGCACTGCCCCGACCGAGACTTGCACCAACGGCGCGCTGGACTGCGGGCCGTGCGCGAACAAGGAGACCTGCGCTGGCTCCTGCGGGGGCAAGTCCAAGACCGGTTCGTGCTACTGT
>CAXRHS010000220.1:0-3207 GCA_964230235.1 Myxococcota bacterium | reverse complement strand
GGGTGTGCGAACAGTGTCGCGTGTCCATCTGGCAGCTACTGCGCCTTCCCGGAGGGCAAGTGCAATACGGTGGGCACCTGTACCGCCAAGCCGCAGGTCTGCACCAAGGAACTGAAGGAAGTCTGCGGTTGCGACGGCAACACCTACGGCAACCCCTGCAACGCGGCGGCGGCTGGGGCCAGCGTGGCCGCGGCCGGCAAATGCGGGTCAACGGTGCCGCCAGGCGACTGCACAGTCGGCGGCGCGCCGAACTGCGGATTCAGCGAGTACTGCAAGGCGCTCTCGCCCAACACCTGCAGCGGCCCCGGCAAGTGCACCGCCAAACCGCAGGTGTGCACGATGGAGTACGGCCCGGTCTGCGGCTGCGACGGCAAAGAGTATGGCAACCCGTGCGAAGCGGCGGCCGGCGGCACCAACGTCCAAGCGGCTGGTGCGTGCGGCAAGCCGGACCCGCTTGGCTGCGACGTCGCGGCACAAACCGGCTGTGCCGGAACCGAGTACTGCAAGTCGACCGGCATCGGCGTCTGCGGCGGCCAGGGCACCTGCGTCAAGAAACCGGAAGCCTGCACCCTGCAATACGCCCCTGTCTGCGGCTGCGACGGCAAAACCCACGGCAACGCCTGCAGCGCAGCCAGCGCCGGTGCCAACATTGCCAAACAGGGCGAGTGCGGCAAACCCGATCCTGGCGGCTGTGACGTCGCGCTGCAAGCCGGATGTGCCGCCAACCAGTACTGCAAGTCGGCCGCAGTGGGCGTGTGCGACGGCAAAGGAGTGTGCACCATCAAGCCGCAGGTCTGCGCGACCATCTTTGCCCCGGTGTGCGGCTGCAATGGCCAGACCTACAGCAACGACTGCGGCGCGGCCGGCGCCGGTCAGAACGTGGCAGGCAAAAGCGAGTGCGGCGGCGGGGGCGGCGGCACACTCAAGTGGTACATGACCTGCGGCGCGCCGGTGTGTGGCGGCTGGACCCCCAAGAAAGATGTGCCCTTGTGCACGACCGAAGCCGAAGGCGACCCGTGCAAGACCCCCGGCGGTCAGTGCGACCCCAAAGATGGCTGCAACGCGCTTTTGCTGTGCGCCGAGAAGGACCCGAAAGGCGGCGGCATGGGCTGCCCGATCAGCAAGGCCAAGTACAAGCGCGACATTCGCTACGTGCAGGCCGATGAGGCCCGCGAGCTGGCGGCCCGCCTGCTGGCCATCAAGCTGGCCACCTACAAGTACACGGCGCAAGGCCCACAGGCGCCGACGCGGCTGGGCTTTATCATCGACGACGACCCGAACAGCCCGGCCGTGGATCCGGAACGCGACATGGTAGACCTGTACGGCTACCTGTCGATGGCGGTCGCGACGCTGCAGCAGCAGGGCAAGGAGATCGAAACGCTGCGGCGCGAAGTGGCCACACTCAAGGCAGCGGCGCCCATGTGCGGGCGTTGAGCTTCTCCGGGAGAAACCGGCGCGAAAGGCGACCCGAGCCTGGCCTTGGAGGCCATGTAGAAACACGTCGATCGACACAAGCGCGGCGCGGAGCGGCGAGTCGACTTGTCAAGTCGAGAGCTTGCGACCCACCTGGCAGGCAACGGGCCAACGTGGAAAATCGAGTAGTTTCCTTCACGGGCCCTGACGCGTTGCTGACTGGCCGCCTGACAGGTCGTCCCGCCCGCTGCCGCCCTGTCAACAGTCTTGAGCTGGCGCCATGCCAGCGCGCAAGCGCCGACGACACATTCTAGCCGATGGAAAGCGTCGTGGTAGTCTGCCTGCGTCGCCGCGACACCTTCAGGCCGCGCTTGACGAGCATTGCCGCCAGTTGATCGAGCGTGGTCGGCTTCTCCAAGTAGTCGTCGAAGCCACTTGCCATCAACTCCACTAGATCATAGCGGCTTCCGCTCGCGCTGAGCGCGACGACTGGGACGTGGCAATCCGACTGCGCCTCCTGGTCGCGGATACTGCGGGTCGCGGCCAGGCCGTCCATCTCGGGCAGCTGGCAGTCCATCAGGACCAGGTCATACCTGCGGGCAGTCGTCGCCTGGACCGCCGCGGCGCCGTCGCCGACCAGATCACTGGTGCAGCCCAATTTGCGCAGCATCGCTGTAATGACGGCGGCCGCGACAGTATCGTCTTCGACCACCAGCACCTGTGGCGACCGTTCGTGCGGCGGCGGGGTAATCTCGCCGTGCTGGGCCGAAACCGCGGTGGCGTTGCCGCGAATCTCGGCTGCCATGCCGGCCACCAGCGCGCGCAAGTCGTCGTCGCGGATGGGCCGGAACAGCAACCAGGTCGCGCCCAAGTCGCGCGCACGCACCGCGGCGTCGCTTTGGCTGAGCGGCGCGACAGCAACCCAGGTTCGCTCACTCGCGGGCGTGTCGGGGCGCAGCTGGCGCAGGACGAGTTCATCGTCGCCGAACGGGCCGTCGACTGGCGACCGCACCGCAAGCCCCCAACTTTGCAGGGTCGCCGTCAAGCATTCGGTGCACTCGCCAGGGGGCAAATCGTGCCACACCCTCGACCAACGCAAAGGCGGTGGCGGCGGCGGGGCCCTATCCACCTTGCTTGGGTTGTCGCCAATGCCGATCGCGGGCAGCCGCGCCGTGAGCGTAGTGCCCTGCCCGGCTGCGGCTTGCACTTCGATGGTGCCGCCCATGTACTCAATCAGTTCGCGACAAATCGAAAGCCCGAGCCCAGCGCCGCCCTGGCGCCGTGTCATCGAGTCGTCCAGCTGCGTGAAGGGCTCAAACAGGCGCGGCACATCTTCGGCGGCCATGCCAGGCCCGGTGTCCGAAACGGACAAAAGCAGGTGATCGTGCGCCATTTGCGCGCGCAGAGTCACCGTGCCGCGGTCGGTGAACTTGATGGCGTTGCTCAGCAGGTTGGTTAGCACCTGCCGCACCCGTTGGCCGTTACCGCGCCAATTGGCCGCGACGTCGGGCGAAACATGGACGCGCACATCCAGCCCTTTGGCCTGTGCAGCCGCAGCCAGGCCAGCTGCAGCCTCGTCCACCGACATGCGCACTGCGAACTGGCCTATCTCAAAGCGCAGCCGACCCGCTTCGAGGCGCGAAAAATCCAAGATGTCGTTGATAAGCAACAGCAACGACCGCGCCGAACGGTCGGCGGTCTCCAGCTGCTGGCGTTGAATCAGGTCGAGGTTGCTGGTCAGCGCGAGGTCGATCATGCCAATAGCCGAGGTCAACGGCGTGCGCAGTTCGTGGC
>CAXRHS010000219.1:0-2224 GCA_964230235.1 Myxococcota bacterium | reverse complement strand
AAAATCGAGTAGATTTTCTACGGGCCCTAAGGGCAACTGGGCTTGCCCTCCGCATCCGTGCGCAGTACCTGCCAGGCGTTCTGGGCGTAGGGATGCGCCAGTCCGCGATAGGCGACGTCGTAGCCCACCGTGCGCGGGATGACGAAGACCCGCGGGCCGGTGGGCACGCCTGGCACGGTCAGCATCTTGGTGCTTTTGCCCATCAGATCCAGGTGCTGGATGCCCGCCTTGGCGTCACTGGCCGCCTTGCCGTGATGGCGCACTCCCGCAACCCAAGCGTTCTTGTGCAAGGACAGCGACGTGATGTGACCTCCCTGCCAACTGCCATAAGTGGTTCCGCCGACACCCTGGGCGTCGAACTGCTGCAGGAAAGCCGACATGCCATACAAGAACCCGGAACCGGACGCACCGGCGACGTGCGTGGCGTCACCCAGTGCGAGCGCCACGTAGCCGGTCTTTGCAAACCCAGAGGCCGGGTTCCACATCCACAGCACCTTGCCGGCTGCGTCTGTGCGCAAGACCACGGCGGCCAGCCAGGTAGCGCCCGGTATGGACTTCGGCAACGACAGCACGACGACGGCGCCACCCCCGGGCGCGTGACCCAGGGCGGTGACTGCGGTGACCTCTGGCGGCCCGAGGTTGGTCAGCCACACGGGTGCCCCAGCCACGGTCCGGCGCGCGACGAAGGCGCCCTTGGCGACGTCCAAGCCGGCGATGAGGTAACCGTCGTCCGTGGCCGTTACCGCATGGGCGATGCCGGCCGCAAGATCTGGCTCGATGGCCTCGCTCTGCAGCTGACCCTGCGCGTTCCAGCGCACCCGCAGCGGCTTTGGGCCACCCTGGTCCATCGCCCCGACCGCCACGAACTACCCGTCGGTCAGCCGCGTGCCGCCGTGCATGACCAGACCGGGCTTGGCCGCGCCCGCGGTGTTCCAAACGACCTTTCCCACCTGATTGATGCCGATGGCCCGCGCGGCGATGCCTTTGGGGGCCACTGTCGCAGCGCCCAGCACGACCAGCCCGTCCGCATCTGCCGGCAACAGCGCGACCAGGCTGTCCGCTTCGTACTGGAGAATGGGCACGGACCAGAGCGAAGCCGCCCCGCACCAACCGCTCGCGCAGGTGTCGCCAAGCGTGCAAGGTTTGCCGTCGTCGCACACGGTTCCGTTCGGCGCCAATTCGTATTTGCAGCCAGTTGCCTTGTTGCAGCCGTCAACCGTGCACGGGTTGCCGTCGCTGCAAGCAACGACGCCGTTGGCAGCGCACTTGCCGGCCACACACGCATCGCCCGTCGTGCAGGCGTCGCCGTCGTTGCACGCAACGCCCGCCACCGTCGAGGTGCAGCCAAGGGTCAGGTCGCACGCATCGGCTGTACAGGGGTTGCCGTCGTCGCAGATGTTGGTGAGGCCGACGTTTTTGCAGGTGCCGCTCAGGTGGCACAAATCGCCGCTACAAGGCTTGCCGTCGTTGCACTGGTCCAGCCCGAGCTTCCAGCAATCGCCGGACTGCGCGCAACTGGTGTGACCGAACGCATCGGCGCGTACCAGCCGGGCTGCTGCCATCGCCGTGCCATTGGTTACGTGGTCCGGCCAGGCAAAGCCGGCTGGGTGGGCGACCAGATCGGTCGCTGAGCCTGCACCGAGTTCAGCCTGTTGCGCGCCCTGAATGGCGCCGGACCCGTCGAGGCGAACCAGCCATGGCCCTACCAGTTGGCCCCAGTCGCCGACCAGGACCGCAAGTTGCTCGCTGCCAAAGGTGGTGACGGCCGGGGTCTGTAACTTAGCCTGCTGTGGTAGCGTGCGCTGCCACAGGATCTGTCCACCGGCACCATACCGCACGACGCACGGCACGCCAGTACCGGAACTCGTCGCCGCGTGCAGGCCCAATGCCCACCAACCGCTCGGGGCACCCTCGATGTGCGCGGCGTACGGACAGGCGCTCGGCGGCTCGAGCGGCAGTTCGGCAAGCACAGCACCATCGGCTGCGACCCGCCACATTTTCTGCTCGGGATTGCCGTCTTTGTTCACGTCGCCGGGCAACGTGTTTAGAGCCATGAAGGTGCCGCTCGCGTCGCGGGCCAGGTCGATGCCGATGGCCTGCTGCCCGTCGCCAAGCGCAGTTACGCCTGCAACCGTGCCGTCGGCCGCGATGCGGACCAACCGCACCAGCTTTTGTGGGGTCGACCAGTTCCAGCGCGCCAGCACCGCCACGCCGTCGGCCGCCC
>CAXRHS010000218.1:0-7016 GCA_964230235.1 Myxococcota bacterium | reverse complement strand
GATGCCTGCGACCTGTTCTTTCTCAACGCCCAGGAGGCAGAGCTGGTGTACGGTGGTAGTCCGCCGGTTGTGCGCCCGGGCCAGCTGCTGGTGGTCACCCGCGGTGCAGACGGCGCCGACGTGTGGCAAGGCGACCACGTGTCGCGGGTGCCGGTGTGCCCGGCCAAGCCCGTAGACCTGACCGGCGCTGGCGACTCGCTGTGCGGCGGCATGCTGGCCGGCCTGGCCTCGGGCATGCATCCGGTTGCGGCAGCGCGGCAAGGCGCGGCGGTCGCGGCAGTGACGATTGAAGCCCCGGGCATGACCAACCTGCTCGAGGCCAATCGCCAGACCATCGACGCGCGCTGGCACAGTGTCGCCGACCGCCGCGTGCGCGTCGACCTGGAGCAGGTGGCGCGCATCGCCGAAATCCTGCGCCAGCGCGACGACGTCAAGCCGTTCGACTTTACCGGCAAGTACTTTCCCGACGTCGGCGACCCGCGTACCGTGGCCTGGCTGTTTGCATCCATCAAGCACCAGTTCGGCTTCTGGCAGCCCTATAACGGCGTGTGGCACACAAGGACCTTGGCCGACTGGGAAGGCGCGCGCCTCAAGGGCTCAGACTACTGCTTTGCGGCGTTTCGCCGGGCGCTGGACCGCAACCCCGAGGTGCTGACCCCGCAGGGCCAGATGAACCTGCGCTGGAACGACACGGTCGGCCTGTTTCGCGACGACGCCGGCCAGTCGCCGCTGCCGGTGCTGGCGACCCACCACGCGCTGGCGACGGCGTATGGCCGCGACATGTGGCAGCTGGGCTGGACGCCCGATGGCCTGTTGGCCGAAGCCAGAAAGCACGCGCGGCCGGTGCGCTGGCTGCTGCAACGCCTAGACCACTTGCCAGGCTACCGCGAAGACCCGCTGCGCAAAAAGACCATGCTGTTGGTGATTGCGCTAGGTCAGCGTCCCGAGCGGTTCCTGGATCTCGGCGACGACGAAGATGTGGCGCCGATTATGGATTACCACCTGATGCGCAGCTGCCTGCGCACCGGACTGGTGCGGGTGGACGACGAGGCGTTGCGCGGACAACTGACGGCGCGCAAGTTGATGACGCCCAAGGATGAGTCGGCGGTGCGGTCGGTGTGTTATGACGCGATCGTGCTGCTGAGCAAGCTCAGTGGCTGTTCGATTGCCGCGATTGACTGGTTCTTTTTTGGCGCGCGGCGCAGGTGTCCGGAACTGGCGGCGCCCGACTGTGCGCACTGTGCGATTGACCCGGGCTGTGCGCATGACATTGCGCTGTTTCAGCCGGTGTTTCGGACGACGTTTTATTGAGGACTACCCGGGGTCGGCTGAACTGGCAGCCGCGGCAGCCACCGGCGCGGCGCCCAATCCGCTGAACGGGTCGTACCACGCCACGCCGGTCGTTGCGATGTCCGGATGGTTGCGCGTGACCAGCGTCGCCCCGTGATGCAGCGCCGTTGCGACCAGCAGGCCGTCGACCACGGGCAGCGTTCGCCCCGCTTGCAGTCGACCCCAACGCTCAGCTACTGCGACATCAACTGGCCAAATGCGGGCACTGAACTGGGTCTGCAGACGGTCTAGCCAGATTTCCAAGGTGGCGGCGAAGGTCGAATCGCGTGGCCTCACGCGCTCCAAGCCGGCGCGGATTTCGCCAATCACTAGTGAGCTAAGGTACAGGTCGCGTGCGTCCAAGGTGGCGAACCAAACGGCGACGCGTGCGTCCATCACGTACGAGGCTCCGATCGGCTGCGTCGCGCAAGTCGTGGTCCAAACCGGAGGCCTGGTCGGCAAGGGCAGCATCGATAGCGGCGGTGAGCGACCGGTCATCGAGATCAGAAGTCGTGTCTTGGAACCCGGCTAACCGGGGTCGTACGCTGGCGCAAATGGTGTGCCAGAGCTGCAGCAAGGGACGCAGCGGCAACCCCGACTGTCCAGCGCCGCTTGCCCCATGTACAATGTCGTCGACGTCGTTCGGTCGACGCCGGGGGCAGGCATGGACAGCGCCAAACCTGAGCAGGCGGTGAACGATGTGAGCAAGACCGTTCAGTTGGTCGCCGATCTGCACGAATTCGGCGTTGCCCTATACCGCCAGCGAATGGTGCGCGAATTCGGCGCCGAGGCGGCCGACGAACGGGTGCGGGCGTGGCTGGCGGAGTATGAGCCACCGGCGGAGTGGCGGTTGGCGAGCCGGCAATGGGCTAGGCCGTGATTGCGGGCAATGCCTACCTGAGAGCGTTTGACCTTGGGCTCGCCGTGCTGCGCGAGACTCGTGCTCGGTTCGCCGTGATTGGCGGCCTCGCCGTTTCGGTCAGAACCGAACCGCGCTTTACCAAAGACGCCGACTTCTTGGTTGCGGTGCAGAGCGACGCCGAAGGGGAGCAAATCGGCCAGGCCATGATGCGCCACGGGTTCGTCCTGGCATCGCTGTTCGAGCGGACCGACCTCACGCGCATCGCGACGATGCGGTTCATGCTGGCAGATGTGTACGTCGACTTGTTGATGGGTATTTGCGGCGCCGAAGCGGAAATGGTCGCTGACGCGGCCGACCTTGAGATCCTGCCTGGCAGGCGATGCGCCGTGGCCTCCGTTGCCGCACTGATCGGCCTCAAGGCGCTAGCGTGCGCAAACCGCAAGAAACCGGACGATCAGGCGGACCTTCAGCGCCTGCTTGCCGTCGCGACGGAGACCGACCTGCAGGGTGCGATGACGTACATCGCCTTGATGGAATCGCGGCAGGCACCAGGTGCGGCTCGGTTGCGAGCGGTCCTGGCTGCGGCAAAGGCATTTGCGGGGTTAGGGCCTGTAAAATAATAACTCAGTCGACCTCGACAGGAGGCGGAGCGGCGAGTCGACTTGCAAAGTCGCGAGCTTGCGACTCACGGAGCAAGCAATGGGCCCACGTAGAAAATCGATTAGATTTTTACGGGCCCTTACCGGGGGCGTGAGGGGGCTGGGCGACGATGCGACCAACTCAGGTCTAGGATCCCTTGGACTACGCAGCCCCAGAAGTGGCTAAGGACACGTAAAAAAACAACTTGACGATTTTGGCCGCATGTGGTATTCTTGGCCGCATGACAATCCGAGACACAATTCGAAGCAAACGAGACACAATTCGAAGCAAATTTGAGCAGCTGGGAAACTCGCTGAACGAACGGACCACGCGGCTGTGGACGGCCACGGAAGCGGTTGCTCTTGGCCATGGCGGGATCGCGGTCGTTGCGAACGCGACTGGCGTGGTGCCCTCGACCATCGGTAAGGGCGTCCGCGAACTTGAGGCACAGGCCGCGGGCAAGGTGCCGGAGTTGCCACCGGGACGGATTCGCCGGCCGGGCGGCGGCCGAAAGTCGTTGGTCGCCAAAGACCCGTCGTTGGTGGCGGCATTGGAGTCGATGGTCGACGCCGATTGCGGCGGCGACCCCATGCAGGCGCTGCGCTGGACGGCGAAGAGCACGAGAAAGCTGGCAGACGCGCTCAAGGCGCTCGGCCACCAAGTGAGCCACATGTCCGTTCTGACGCTGTTGCGGTCGTGGGATTTCCGGCTCAACGCAAACCGCAAGATGCGGGAAGGGCCGCAGCACGCCGATACGGACGCCCAGTTCAAGTACATCAACGCCCAGGTCGCCGCGGCCCAAGCCTCCGGCAACCCGGCGATTTCCATTGACACCAAAAAGAAGGAACTGGTCGGGCCGTACAAGAATCCCGGCCGCGAGTGGCGTCCGAAGGGTTCGCCGGTCGAGGTGGATACCCATGATTTTATGGGCGACCAGGGACGGGCAAGCCCATACGGCGTGTACGACATATTCGCCAACGAGGGCTGGGTGTCGGTCGGTATCAGCGCCGATACCGCTGAATTCGCCGTCAATTCGATACGCAGTTGGTGGAACAACTTGGGCAAGCCGCGCTACCCGAACGCGACCTCGCTGCTGGTCACCGCCGACTGCGGCGGCAGCAACGGTTACCGACTGCGACTGTGGCGCCTTGAGATGCAATCGCTCGCCAACGAACTGGGCTTGGAAATCACCGTTTGCCACCTGCCGCCAGGCACGAGCAAGTGGAATCGCATTGAGCACCGCATGTTCTCGTTCATCTCGATCAACTGGCGTGACAAGCCTTTGGTCGACCACCAGACCATCATCAACCTGATCTCGGCGACGACGGCGACAAAGGGGCTGCGGATTTTCGCGGCACTCGACGACCGAGTCTACACGACAGCAACCAAGGTCACGGACGACCAGTTGGCGAACGTCCACGTCAGGCGGCATGAATTTCACGGCGAATGGAACTACACGTTTGTGCCGGAACCACGCAACAGCGCGTAGGGCAGTTCGATCGAGTTATTGTTTTACGGGCCCCAACCGCCCCGTTGAGAATCTGTGGTAGCGAGCAACCTCAAACAATGCGTTGCCCGTGGTCCTGTGGTCCGGCACCGGCCGAAACGGGTGTCGCCCTCGGTGAGCGCGCCGTCTCGCGCCGTTCACCCGCAACGCTATCTGAGCGGCGCTGCGCCACAAGGGCCGACGCCGATCAAAGCGACATCTGCAGTCGCATTCTATGACCGACCACGCAACACGAACCGAACCAATTGGCCCCGTCGCCCTGGCTACCCGCCACCCACCCGCACCAGTGGCGCCACCCTCGCCACCATGCCGCGAATCGCCACGAGATGCTGTGGCAGCCGGTCCGCCAAAATGACCGAGATTTCCTCATCGTAGACATGAGAGGAGGCATTGCGGTCATCAAGCATGGTGATCCACGCCTCGTCGTCGTCGAGCCAGCCCATCGCGTTCGCCCGTTGCAGCGTCGGCCGCGGACCGGGCTGCGGCGCTCCAGCCTCGGCCAGCAACCGGGCCATGAGCTTCCATGCCAACTCAAAGGTGAACTCAAACCTCCGAATCGCCGCATCACGCAAATACGATTGCAGTCCACCATCGCGGTGGTCGCGCAGGACCGCTAGCGCCTATTCAAGCCGATCCAGCGCCTGCAGCAAATTCTCCAGATTCTCGGCCGAACTGCGCGCCATCGCCCGCCTCCCCTTTGGTAGACCACGACACCCTCTTGGGCCACGCGCTGGCGCAGGCGCGCGCCCGCGCGGTCCAAGCGGACGACGTCAATCAAGAGCAGCGTCGGCGCACGCTCTTGCAGCCACCGCACGACCGCATCCCACTGCCGCGCCCCGGCAGTCGGTGCCTATACGGCGAGGTCGATGTCGGACTTCTGGCGGTGGTCGCCGCGCGCGCGCGATCCGAAAAGCCAAACCGTTTCGACGGTTGGCCAAGCCTGCTGCGCTGTCGTTTGCAACGCGTCGACGAAGCGAGCAGGCAGGTTCGGCGGAGCAGGCACCATCAGGACCTCGTGCGCGCGGCGCACGGCGGCATTGTCGCGGTCAGCGCGACGCGGAACAAGCCCTACAACCCCACCTTGCCCCACTGCCCCGACAAGATGAACGCCGCCCAGTAATACGGATGCCCGCGCTTGCCATCGCCCGCCATCGCCCGCTGCGCCTGCCGCAGCGCCTGCACCCGCGTCAGCCCCGCCGCCTTGCCATCGCCGTTGATCGCCCGGTAGGTCGCCACCATCAGGTCGCGCGTCGCGTCGTCGTCGACTTTCCACAGACTGATGACCTGGGTCTGGGCTCCGGCCAGCACCAGCGCCCGTCGCAGCCCGAACACCCCTTCGCCCTGACGCACATCGCCGATGCCGGTGTCGCAGGCGCTCAGCACCGCCAGCCGGGTCCCGAACAGGTCGAGCCCAGCGAGCTCGAGCGCGCTCAGGATCCCGTCCTCGTCGCCAGCCGCGGGGCGATTGGCACCGGCCAGCGCCAGCCCCGAGCGCAACAGCGGATCGTCTTTGCCGAGCGACGGCATCACCGCGACCGGCGGATCGCCCAGCAGTTCGGCGCCGCGCCGACCGGCACGGGTGGCCGGCCCTGCGGCATCGGCGCGGTCGCCGAAAAAGAAGCCGTGGGTGGCAATGTGCAGAACCGCCGGTCCACGCACGGCTTTGACGGCGGCCTCGCCAGCGGCGGTGTCGGTCCACAGTTGCGCGCCAGGCCACGCTGCGGCCAGGGCCTCAGCCTCGGCTCGGGTGCCGGGCAACGGCGAGAACGTGCCGCGCGGCGCAGTGGCGGCCCCGCCGGCGCCCGCCGCAGGCCCGGCGTCGTAGGCCGGTGCACCGACAAAGACCGCAGGCCCGCGCGGCGCGGCGGTGGCGCCCAACCGGATCAGGTCGCGACCGCTGGTCAGGTACGACAGGGCAAAGCGGTCGAGCAGGCGCTTGCCCGGGGCATCGGGCAGCGCGGCGAACGGCAGCAAGTGCAAGGCGCCATCCGGGGCCAGCACCAGGTGCTCGACGCCGCGCAACTGGGCCGCAAACGGAGTCAACAGGGCGGCGACCAGGGGCCGGCCAGGGGTGTCCACGTCGCCCGTCGGCGTGCTCGCCGCCTTGCGAACCGCCAACGCCAGCCCCTCCATGCGCTCGGCCGCGCCCAAATCGCGACAGACAGGGTCGCCAGTCTTGGCGACCAGGCATGCGGTGACAAGCGCTGGCCGCAGCGCCGAGTCCGCATCGCCAACCCGCGCCGGCGTCCGCACCACAAACTCCAAAAGCGCGCCTTTGTCGGGCAGTTGCGCTTGGACCTGCGCCACCCGCACCGGCGTCGAGGCCGCCACCGCACCGATGCGCGCGACCAGCTTGCGCTCGGCCTCTTCGGCGGCGCGCGTGGCTTCCTGCAGGGCGGCCGCGTGCAGTTCTGGCGATTGCCCGGCCGGGCCGCGGGCATACAGCGCCGCCAGGCGACCGCGCGCCTGGGTCAGATCCTGGCGCGCCTTGGGGTCGGCGCCGGTACCGCGCATGCCGTCGACCATGGCGTCGAGCGCGCGGCCCTTGCGCTGCACCACCAACTCCCAGGCGGCAGCCGGTCGGTCGGCGCGCAACAGAATATCCAGCACAAAATCGCGCTCTTGTGCCAACGTCGCCACCAGCAGACGCTTGGGTCCCTCGGCGCCGCCGGCCAGCGC
>CAXRHS010000217.1:0-2947 GCA_964230235.1 Myxococcota bacterium | reverse complement strand
TACAACCCGTGCACCGACGACCTGTGCAGTCCAGTGACCGGTTGCCAGCACAAGCCCAACGGCAGCGCGTGCAACGACGGCAACGCGTGCATGCAAGGCGAATACTGCTCCGGCGGCGCCTGCGGCGGTGCGCAACCGGTGAGCTGTGGCGACTTCAACCCATGCACCGACGACGGCTGCAACCCGGCCAAGGGCTGCGCCTACCTCGACAACCAAAGCCCGTGCGACGACAAGAACGCATGTACGCTCGGCGATGTGTGTAAGCTTGGCACCTGCACCGGCGGCAAGCAGGCGCCGTGCGACGACCTGAACGGCTGCACCGCCGACAGTTGCAGCCCCGCGACCGGCGGCTGCGTGCACCTGCCCATCGATGCGACCTGCGACGACGAACTGCAGTGCACCGGCGCCGGCAAATGCAAAGGCGGTCAATGCACGGCGGGTGCCAAACTGCTCTGCAACGACAACAACCTGTGCACGGACGATGGGTGCGACGAGTCGACCGGGGCGTGTGCGTCGACGCCCAACGCGGCACCGTGCAGCGACGGCAACGCCTGCACCATCGCCGATCAGTGCGCCAACGGCAAGTGTACGCCCAAGGGCACCAACACCTGCAACGACGGCAACCCGTGCAGCACCGACGCCTGCGACCCCAAGACCGGGTTGTGCAGCCACCTGACCGAAGTCGGCTGCGGGTCGGCGCCGTGCGCCAAAGACGCGGACTGCTCGAGCGGCTTGTGCAATCCCGCCAGCAGTGCGCGAAATCGGCCGATTGCGGAGACCCCAAGCTGGTGTGCATGGCCGGGATGTGCACGCCGGGCGACAGTTGCGCCAGCTCGATTGCGTGCAAAGCCAAGGGCCAGGTGTGCAATCCGGATGGCGGCTACTGCGTGGCTTGCCTGACGGCTGCCGACTGTCCGGCGGAGCACCTGTGTCTTGCCAACAGTTGCTTGCCGAAAGTCGCGTGCGCCGCCGACAAAGACTGCCCGGCGGTGTGCGCCGCCGACCTCGGCGCGTGCGTCGAGTGCAACGTCAACGCGGACTGCCTCAACGGCGGCGCGTGCGGCGTCGACCACGCCTGCCGGCCGCCGGTGTGTTCGGGCGCGGCGTGTACGACTTCAGCGTGGTTCGCTTGCCTGCCCGACGGCAGCGGCTATGGCCCGCCCAAGCTGTGCGACGACGGCGATGCCTGCACCGACGACGCTTGCGACCCCAAGGGCTGCGTGCACAGCCAGAACGCCGCGCCGTGCGACGACGACAACTCGTGTACGCTGATCGATGTGTGCGAAAAAGGCGTATGCAAGGGTTCTGGCGGCAAGAACTGCGACGACAAAGACCCGTGCACCAAAGACGCCTGCGACGGTGCCAACGGCAGCTGTTCGCACTCGCCGACTACGGGCGCGTGCGACGACGGCAAGCCGTGCACGGCCAAAGAAAACTGCGCGACCGGCAAGTGCGTCTCGACCACGCCGACGGTCTGCAACGACGGCAACGCGTGCACCGACGATGGCTGTGATCCCGTGGTCGGCTGCGCGTTCGTGGCCAACACGGCGGCCTGCGACGCCAATACCTGCACCTGGGGCGACGTGTGCAAGGCTGGCCAGTGCGTTGCCGGGCCCAAGGGGAGGCTCTTCAACGCCACCGGCTCGGCGACGGTCTCGGGGACCGCATACGCGACCTACGGCAGGGCCGTCGCGGTGTTTTCAAATGGCGACGTGGCAGCCGTGGGCGACACGACCAGCAACGGAGGCGATTCCGCCCTGGTGCGGTTTGCATCGGATGGCAAGTCGTACACCCAGCATGTCGGCGCCAACCCGAACAACCTCGTGGTGTTGCGGTCGGCGGTGGTGGCGGCCGACCAATCGGTGGTGGCGGCGGGATACGTCGATTCCAGCAGCTCGAATCCCGCGGTGTACTTGTTGCGGGTCAACACCGCGATGGCCGTGATTGACAGTGCGACCATTGCGGTTGGGGCGTCTTCGCAAGCGTATTCCATCCAACTGGACACCGATGGCGGCTACGTGGTCGCCGTGACCAGCCAATACGGTGCCAGCAATGACGACCACAGCGCCATGTTGCTCAAGGTCAACGGCGCACTCGACAAGGCGCAGCAGGTGACCGTCTACAATGTGTTTGCGACCGACTTCAGTCGCGACATCGTGCCGCATCCAAAGGGCGGCTACATGGTCGCTGGCCATACGACGGAAAGCATCAGCGGGCAACCGGATGGCTTCCTCATTCGGGTCCACACAAACTGGGCAATGGGCGCCGTCGTCAAGTACGGCGGATCCGCTGCCGACTACTTCACCGGCCTCGCACCGCTACCGAACGGTCTGTTCGCCGCAGTTGGCTACACCAGCAGCTACGGCGCCGGGTTTGCGGACGGTTGGGTGGTCATCGCCGACGAAAACGGTAAGAAGATTCGCGAGGTGACCTTTGGCGCCTTTGGCAATGAGTACTTCAACGCCATTGCCGTCGTGCCTGGCGGCATCGCTGCGGTCGGCTATGCATCGAACGCGGGGACGCAGGGCAACGACGGTTGGCTGGTTCGCATGGATCTGTTTGGCAACAAGATGTTCGAGCGCAGCTACTCGGGCGCCAAAAGCGACGTGCTGCTCGGGATTCGGCCGACGCCGGAGGGTGGCCTGGCGATGGCGGGCTACAGCGATAGCGCGAGCAACGCCAACCAGGCTTGGGTGCTGCGTACGGACGCCTGGGGCAACACCAGCTGCGGGCAGTCGGGGGCGTGTGCGGGCGTGGCGTTCCCGTCGTGCAGTGACAACAACCCGTGCACGACGGATTTTTGCAGCGCGGCCAGCGGTTGTGCGCACGCCAACCTGCCCAACGGCGCGATGTGCGGCAGCGGCAAGACCTGTACGGCGGGGGTTTGTGGGCCGTAGGAGCCCGTACAAAAACAAGTCGATCGACACATGCGCGGAGCGGGGCGGCG
>CAXRHS010000216.1:0-2423 GCA_964230235.1 Myxococcota bacterium | reverse complement strand
GCGCTGGCGCTGGAGACCGCCAACACCGGCCACCTGGTGTTTGGCACGCTGCACACCTCGACCGCGATTTCGACGGTCGACCGCATCATCGACGTGTTTCCGCCCGACCAGCAGTCGCAGGTGCGTACGGTGGTGGCCGAGGTCATGAAAGGGGTTGTGTCACAAACCCTTTTGCGACGCAAAGGCGGTGGGCGCATCGCGGCGCTCGAGGTACTCATCGGCTCGCACGCGGTGTCGAACCTGATTCGCGAAGGCAAGAACCACCAGATTTTCAACATCATGCTCACGGCCAAGAACCAAGGCAACCAAATGCTCAATGACCAGTTGGAAGCCCTGGTGCGCGACGGCAAGGCGGAATACGAGGAAGCACTCATGAAGGCCCTCGACAAGCCGGAGCTCGCCAAGCGCTTTGGCAAAGAATACTTCGAAAAATAGCGAGTATCGCCGACAATGAGACAAGTCATGGCTTGCGATCTGCCTCCAATAAGGCGGACCTGGATGAACTATTTTCTTGCTTTGGCTGCAGGCATCGCCCTCGGTGGCCTGCCCGCAACGGCGGCCGCAGCAGACGCTGGGCGTTACCTGCACAAGCAGGGCAGCAAGACCCTGAAAGATGCCGTGCAGGGCGAACTTGGCGCTGCCAAGAAGGCCGGCCAGGGCGTCATCTTGATGTTCACCAGCGACTGGTGCTCGCCCTGCAAAGCAATCAAGGAGTTCGTCAAGGGATCCGCGGTGGTGCGCAAAGCGCTTGCCAAGGGTCGCCTGCTATACATCGACGTGGACGAGTGGCGGGGACCGGCGCAATCGCTCATCCCTGGCGTGGATGCGAGCAAACTGCCGACGCTCGTGCGCCTCGACGCCGACTGGAAGGTGTTGCAGACCTGCTTTGGCAGCGAACTCGGGCTTTTGCACGAGGATGCGATTGCCAACAACCTGGGTCGGTTGCTGCAGGGCAAGCCGATTGAAAAGCCGTTCTACGACGGCAAGCCTGAACTGGAGCGCGAGTTCATCGTCAAGCAGTCCGAGGCGCAGACCGCCAAGACCAAGGCCGTGCCGATGTTGGAGGTCAAGGCCAAGGGTGGAGCGGCCGACCGGACCGTGCGCCTGGTGCTGCGCAACCACGACGGGCCGCGGCGCTGGTACCTGGTGCCGGCGAGGCTCGACAGCCCCTTGAGCGAACACCCCAGCGTGCGCCAGTGGTGGCGGGTGCGCTGGACCGAGCACGTGCGCGCGGACTACCTGCGGCTGGTCGGTTCGCCCGAATTCTATGCCATTGCTGTCGCCGGCTACGGTTCGGTCGAGATTGAGAATCTGCCGTTGCCGGGGACGAGCAAGGACGGAAAGCTGGTTATTTTCGAGCTGGACTACCTCAAGTTTGATGGACAAGAACAGCAGTTTCAAACCAAATTGCCGTACTCACTAAAGATTACCAATTTCGGTCAGCAGGCGGTGGCGGGGCAGGGCGATCACCCCAAAGTTGAACTGCGGGTGCGGGCCCGCCACACGGCGGTCATCAAAGGCCAGTGACACTGCGACTTGCGCGAAGGCGATGGCAAGTCATCACGCAAATTCGGGCGCTTGTGAGCCACTGAATCACCGAAAGGCACACTTGGAGAATCCGTCGGATTTTCACGCGCCCAAGCAGGCAGCGATGCGGCCCACACTTGACTGCCAGCAATCGGACCGGCGTACCCGCCGCCACACGCATTTCGGTCGCTTGCCGGCACTGTTCTTAGCAGCTGTCGCGCTTGCCGTGTCGGCTCCCGCCCATGCAGACAGGCCAACGGTTCACGCCCAGCCGCGCACCGAAGGCCTTTTGCTCGACGGCCGGCTCGACGAAGCCAATTGGGTGGCGGCGACCAGTACCGGCGGGTTTGTCGAACGCAAGCCCGGGCTGGGCGCTGCCCCCATCGACGCCACCCGCTTCGTGCTGCTGGTCGACCGGGCGGCCCTGTGGGTCGGCGTGTGGTGTGACGACAGCCAGCCGGCCGACATACGCGCGCGCACCACCGCCCGCGATACCTTTGCGCTTTTTGCGGATGACGCCATCAGCCTCAAGGTCGATGCGGCGCGCGACAAGCGCACCACCCACGGTTTCGCGCTCAACCCGGCGGGGGCGCGGCTCGACTACCGCGGCGTCGACGAGTCGGAGATGAAGATCGAAGCCGACGCCGTGTGGCAGGGCGCGGCCGTGCGCACGCCGACGGGGTGGACGGCGGAGTTCCGGGTGCCGTGGGCGAGCCCGGGCGTGGACCCGCACGCACTGCCTGACGAAATCGGGCTCAACCTCAGCCGCGACCACATCCGCCGCAACGCCACCTACGACTGGGCGCTGATGCCCCCGCCTTATTCGCCGATTTCCGCAAGCCTCTACGGCCGTGCGGTTGGCCTTGCCGCAGCAGCGACGCAATCGGCGGCCGTCG
>CAXRHS010000215.1:0-2064 GCA_964230235.1 Myxococcota bacterium | reverse complement strand
GCTGATCGCGCTGGCCGGCGACACCGCGCCACAGCACAAGCTGGCCCTGATGGTGCCGCAGAGCGCCCCGCCAGCGACCGATGCCGCCGATGCGCTCGGTGCTGCTGGCATGGTGCCTTTCCTGGCCCAAGGTGCACTGGTGCTGCTCATCGCTGCGTGGATGCGCGCGGCTCGCTTTGGGGCGGCGCGGGCCCAGCAGGCAGACCAGCGGCGCGCGTTCACCGATCACATTGCCGCAGTCGCCCAACTGCTGCGCGCGCGCACCGCGACCCACTGGCCCGCCGCCCAGGTGTGCGCCTACGGACTGGACCGCCTGCAACGCCGCTTGGGGCCCGCCGACCTGGCGACGCTGGCCGAGCGCGCCGCAGCGACGCGATCGGGCGGCGAGGCGCGCACCATCTTGCGTTTGCTGCAAAAGGCAGAGGCCTTGCGCGCCAGCCCAAACGGCGCCGACCACCCCCAGGACCTGCCCACGGCACAGGCGTTGGACGCTTTGGTGACCGGCGTGGAGCACAAGCAACCGTCGGCTTCACGGCCTGCGCGACCGCCCAAAGGACGGCCATGATCGACACCCCGACCCAATTGCAACGCGATACCGAGCGTTTTGCACAACGCTTTGACGCCTTGGCGACCGCGGTCGGCAAGGTGGTCGTGGGCCAGCCGAGCCTGGTGCAAGAGGTGCTGGTTGCGCTTTTCGCGCGCGGCCACGTGCTGATTGAAGGCGTGCCCGGCCTGGGCAAGACGCTGCTGGTGCGCGCGCTGGCCGCCGCCGCCGACGTCCAGTTCAAGCGCATCCAGTTTACGCCCGATCTGATGCCGAGCGACGTGACGGGCGGCACTATTTTTGACAGCCGCGAGAACCAGTTTCGGTTCGTGCCGGGCCCGGTGTTCACGCAGTTGGTGCGGGCCGACGAGATCAACCGCGCTCCCGCCAAAACCCAGGCTGCGCTGCTGGAGGCCATGCAAGAGCGCCAGGTCACGGTCGACGGCAAGGCGCTGGCCCTGCCGCGGCCGTTTTTGTGCCTCGCCACCCAAAATCCGATCGAATCGCAAGGAACCGACGCAGTGCCGGAAGCGCCGCTGGACCGCTTCCTGTTCAAGCTCGATGTCGGCCACCCGGCGCTGGACGACGAAAAGGCCATCTTGCGCTTGCACTTGCAGGGCCTCGACCCCGCCGATTTTGGCCGCGTGGGCCTGCAGCCCGTGGTCAACGCCGCCGAACTGCTGGAACTACAGGCGGTAGCCGACCGCGTACAAGTCTCTGAGCCTGTCCTGGACTACGCCGTGCGCCTGGTCCACGCCACCCGCGCCCACCGCCAGGTGCACCTGGGCGCGTCGCCGCGCGGCTCGCTTGCGCTGATTGCGGCCGGCCGCGTGCAGGCCGCTGCCGAGGGCCGCGCCTACGTGGTGCCCGACGACCTGAAGGACCACGCGCTGGCGGTGTTGCGGCACCGGCTTTTGCTGCAACCGGATGCCGACCTGGAAGGGGCGACGCCGGACGAAGTGGTGCGCGAGGTCTTGCAGCAGGTAGCAGTGCCCAAGACGTCGGCGTAGCCGGCCGCGCGCGGCGCGCTGGAGGGCCAGTTTGGCAATGGAAGCCTTGCCGCAGAACCCAGGCGAGGCAATCAGCCGCCCACAAGCTTGAGCGCAGCCTGAACGCGCGCTTTGGTGCGCGCCCCAGCCGCCGCGCGCAGCGCCGCCTCCAGGGCCAACCGCAGGTCTGGACCGCGGGCGCCCGCTTCAGCCCGCGCGCACAGGGCTTCGATGGCCTTCTTGACCGGCGCGCCGTGCAAGGGGTGCGCGGTGGTGACGCCGCCGTCGGCGAGTTGACCCAACGCCGCCGCGGTCGCCGCCAGTTCGTCGTGTTCGCTGCCCCACAGCCCATCGGCACGCTGGCGAAACAAGAGCGATTCCAGGTGGTCGCCTCCAAGACTGCCTTGGTCGTCGCAATCGGATTCCTCACAGGCGTCATACGACTGCGGCGGCGGCGGAGCTGGCAGCACGCGTTCTGCGGGCTGTGCGTCCGCGAACTTGCTGGTCAACGCGGTAAAGGCGCGCCGCAGT
>CAXRHS010000214.1:0-8894 GCA_964230235.1 Myxococcota bacterium | reverse complement strand
CGCTTTTCGCCGCAACCGCGCGCGCGGCCGGCCATTCGCGTCTGCAACAAGCGGCCCGCGGCGGCGTGCTACCGCCGGTCGAGCGCCGCCTCAAGCGCGCCGACGGCAAGCTTGGCGTCGCCGAGTTGACTTCACTGACGGTCGCGATTGCCGGCGTGCCGACGCAGCTGACCATCGTCCACGACCTGACCGACCGCCGCAACATGGAGGCGCAGATTGCGACCGCCGACCGCATGGCGACGCTGGGTCGGGTGGCGGCCGGGTTGGCCCATGAATTGAACAACCCGCTGGCGCACCTGCTCGGGAGCTTGGAAGTGGCCAGCGAGCGCCTGCCGAGCGCCTACGGCATCGTCGACGAGTTGCGCGCTTCGCTGCGGCGCGTCGACGGACCGCCGGATCTGCACACGCTGGGTGAATCGTTGGTTCAGGTAGCGGCGCACCTGGGCGCGGTGGGCGGCATGCTGACCGAGGCAGCGGGGGGCGCGCGGCGCGTGCGCGGGGTCATGGACGACTTTCGCGCCGTGTCGATGCCGAGCACCGCCGAGGCCCGGCCGGTGGACCTGGTGGCCGCTGTGCGATCGGCGCTACGGTTGGCGCAGCACCAGCTGCAAGCGGTCGCGCTTATTGACGAATTGCTCACGGAGGCGCCACTCGTCGTTGCCGACGAATCGCGCCTATGCCAGGCGGTGGTGTACCTGCTGGTCGACGTTGCCGGCCATCTGCGGCAGTCGGGCTTGGAGCGCCAACCGCTGCTGATCGCTGTGGGCGGCGCCATCGGCTCGGCGACCCTGCGCGTCAGCGCACCGCAGCACTGCGGGATCGACCGCTTGTTGACCGCGCCCTTCAGCCCCGGCGGCTGGGCCGCTCAGCACACCGGCGTGCAAGTGTGCGGCGAAATCGTGCGGCGCTACGGTGGCCACATTGAGGCCGTGTGCGATGCCGGCAGCAGCGGCATTGCGATCAGCCTGCCGGCCGCGGTAGCGCGCAGCGCGGCGAGCGAACCTCTGCTGTCGGCGCACGTCGGCCGCGGCCACGTTCTGGTCATCGACGACGATCGCTTCGTCGCCAACATCTTGCAGCGGGTGTTGATTGGCGATCACGATGTGACGGTCGAGACCAATCCGCTGACCGCCCTGCGCCGCCTTGAATCTGGCGAGGTGTTTGACGTGGTGCTGTGCGACGCCATGATGCCCGATCTGGGCGGCTTGGAACTGTTCCAGCGTTTGCGCGCGAGCATGCCGCAGGTGGCAGCGCGGGTGGTGTTTGTGACCGGCGGCGCATTCGCCGAAAACGCCGATCAATTGCTGGCCGAAACCGGCCGGCCGTGCCTCGCCAAGCCATTTGACATCGCGCGCGTTCGCCAGACGGTCGCGGAGCACGTGGCGGCAGCGCGGGCGGGCGGCGGATAGAAACGCCAAAGCGTCGCGAAACTGGCGCTGGCCGGTGGACAGGGCGGCGCAGTGCGGTTAGGGCCCGTGTAAAATCTATTCGATTTTCCACGTTGGCCCGTTGCTCGCCAAGTGGGTCGCAAGCTCGCGACTTTGCAAGTCGACTCGCCGCTCCGCTCCGCGCTTGTGTCGATCGACTTGTTTTTACACGGATCCTTAGGCCCAGGTCGCTGGCTGCCGAGTCGGCTGGCAGACGCACGGCAAAGGCCGAGGCAAGCCCACCGGCAGACTTGCGCCCTGCCGGCCGGGAACAACACGCCGCAAATCGGGGTTGAGCGGGCCATGCCCGCTTGGCAAAACCGCCAGGGGTTGCCAAATTGCGCGGCCGCAACAGCGGCTGTTGTTGTGGGTGCACGGGGAGGGACATGCGAAACGTCGTCATTGTCGTTGCGGCAGGCTGGCTTTTGGGCGCGGCCACGGCAGGTTGGGCCGAGCAGGCCAAGGCCGTGGTGCAACCAAGCCCGGCGTGGCCCTTTCGCGCGGCGACGACCAAGCCGGCAACGGCCGCCCCAGGCGGCATCGGCCTGGTGCTTGAAGCGCGCGCCGATGGCGTCTATGCGCAATCGCTGGTGCCCGGCGGCCCGGCCACCAAGGCGGGCGCAGCCGCGGGCGACCTCATCGCGCGCGTCGACCAGTGGCTGGTACCCACTGGTGCCAAAGTACCCGAAGTGGCAGAGCACATCCGCGGCACGCCCGGCACGGTGGTCGAACTGGGCGTGCGACGCGGCGGTCGCGATGTCGTGCTGACGGTGACGCGGGTCGCGCTCAACCGGCTGTTCCCGGAGGCGAGCAAAGACCTGCTGGTGGTGCGGTCCGGCCTGGCGTTGCTGACGACAGCGATGGCGCACACCGCTGGCGTGCAGTTTGCGCACGCAGGCAAGGTTGGAGAACTTCTGCACTACGATTGGGCGTTGGCCCAGCCGACCGAGGCCGCTGGTGGCGCCGGCGCCCAGCGCGGCCAAGGCGCGGTCCTGGTGGCGGCAAACGAGAGCGCGACCTTGGCCATCGCCGACTGGCGACTGGAGATCAAGGCGCAGCCCGACGGCACGCTTTTTGTCGCCGCCAGCAACCTGCCGGTCCACGAACCGGCCGCCGACTGGCTGACGGTGGCGCCGCCCTGGCCCACGGTGGTCAAACCGCGCAGCAGCCCGGCTCGCCGCACCGTGCGGTGGGAGGGTCCAGAGCGCCTCAAGGTCCAGTTGACCACAGACGGCAAACCCGTGGCCAAGGTGCGGGCGACGCTCAAGCTCGCCGATGCGAGCGGGCAGGCGCTCGATACCCGCACGGCGATGACCGATGGCCAGGGAATTGCCAGTTTTTTGGTGCCCGCAGGCCTCTACAAGGCCCAGGCATTGGTGGCCTCGGTCGGTGGCCCCAACTCCGATATTTTCGTTACCCACGACCTGCAGCCGAGCGACGCGAGCGCCAAGGCCGGCGACCCTTCGCCGCGGCTGGTGTCGCTCAAGACCAAAGCGCAGGCGCCGGCGCAGCAACTGACCTGGGGCAGCGATCTGCGGGTCGGTCAGGGCTTGCCGACGATTGAGGTGCAGCGCTGGTTCGGGTTGGACAAGCCGCCGGCCAATCTAGCCGGCAAAGTCCTGCTCGTTGACGTGTGGGCCACCTGGTGTGGACCATGTCGCTTTACTGCACCCCTGGTCAACGAATTGCACGCGCGCCTGGGCAGCAAGGGCTTGCAGGTCGTTGCGTTGAGCATCGACAAAGACGAAGCCGCCATCGAGGAATTTGCCAAAGACCAGCTACCGGGCGGGGCACCGATTGCGTGGGCGGGTCCGGACGCCATGGAAACGCTGGACACCGAGAGCGTGCCGACCTTCTTGGTGGTGGACGACAAAGGCCGCATTCGCGGGGTGCACAAGGGCATGGGATGGGACGTTGCGTCCGTACAGGCTTTCTTGGAAAGCTTATTGGCCGAACGGGGCAAGAAGTAGCCGCGCCCCCGCCAGGGTCAGGGGCACGGGCACGGACGCGCCCAGGCCCAACACCAGGATCAGCACCGGGATCGGCATGCGCAACAGCGAATGCCCAAAGGCGGGTGCTGCCTACCCAGCCTACACGGCGGGCGTTTTGGCCTTGCGGGCATCGGCGCGCGCGCGCAGGAATTCCACCACCACCGGAATCACCGAAATCACGATGATCGCCAAAATCACGTACTGAAAGTTGCGCTTGACCGCCGGCATCTGGCCAAAGAAGTGGCCGGCCAAGGTGAACGACACGACCCACGCCACCGCGCCGATGACGTTGAACGACGCAAACCGCCGGTAGCCCATGGTGCCGACTCCGGCGACAAACGGCGCAAACGTGCGGATAATCGGGATGAAGCGCGCGAAAATGATCGTCTTGCCGCCGTGCTTCTCGTAAAAAGCGTGGGTTCGCTCCAGGTGATGCTTGTTGAGCAGCCATGAATCTTCGCGCTTGAACACGGCGGGGCCAATGCGTCGACCGATCGCGTAGTTGACGGCATCGCCAAGCACACCGGCGACAATCAACAGCGCGATGATGCTCCAGATTTCGAGCGGCGAACCCGGCAGCGCGGTCAGGGCACCAACCGCAAAAAGCAGCGAATCGCCAGGCAGAAACGGCGTGACCACAAGGCCGGTCTCGCAGAACACCACCGCGAACAGGATGGCGTTGAGCCACAGGCCAAACTGGTTCGCCCACTCGACCAGATGCTTGTCGAGGTGCAGGAAGATGTCGATGAACTGGGCGATGAGGTCCATGGGGCTCCGCGGCCGGCAGGGGGGCGCGAAGGGTAGCGGGGGCCGGTGCAAAAGCAAAGTAGAGCGGCGTTGTCGTTCAACCTGTTGATGCCGAACATTTTTTCCAACGGCTGGCCTGCTGGAGAGTCGAAACACAAGATTCCTCGTGGTTTCAACGATCTGAACAATGGGGGGGCATGCCAGCAACGGCTCCCCCCATTGTTCAGATCCATGATTCTACTTGGTTTTTTCGCGAGACGATTGCCGACCCGCTGCGCGCCGCATCGCCTTTGGGCGTACCAAACCGGCGTCGGGTCGCCGACGATCGTGGACACCGACACAACCGTTGCGATTTCAACGATCTGAACAAAGGGGGGGGATGTTGTTGACGGCGGCGGGCTCGCCGATTTACATCGCGGCCGATGCCGCCTCGTCACCGCAATCCGCCGACCGCAGCCGCCCGCGCACCGTCATTGGCGCCGCTGGCCCGCGTGACGGTGGTACTGGTCGACACGGACGGCGCGGAGAATCTGGGAAGCGTTGCCCGGCTGTGCGGCAACTTCGGCTGTGAACTTCGGCTGGTGCGGCCAAACTGCCAACTCGACGGCCGCGATGCGCTCAAGATGGCGCACCCCTGCGAAGCGACGCTGCAGGGCGTGCAGCCGTTGGCGACGCTGCCGGATGCCATTGCCGACCTGGACCTGGCGGTGGCCACCAGCGGCAAGCTGCGTCAGGCCACGGCCGGCGAACCGTTGGACGTGGCGCGCGCCCGCCTGCTGCTGCCGACGCCGCCTGCGCGCCTCGGGCTGGTGTTCGGCAACGAGCGCACCGGCTTGAGCGCCCAGGATGCGGCGCTGTGCCCGCGAGTGGTGCGCTTGCCGACTCCGGGGCCGGTGGAGAGCCTCAACCTCGCCTCGGCGGTCGCGGTGGCGCTGACGCTACTGTGCGAAGCCTGCCGCGGCGAGGTGGTCGGTCGCGCGGACGCCGCTTTGCGCGCAAACTTGGTGCTGGCGCTGCTTGAGCGGGCGCGCCAGCGCGACGGACTCAACCCGCATCGCCTGGGCCGCTTGCAGCCGCGCATCGCCGAGTTGGTCGACAAGATGGACCTCAACGCCGCCGATGTCGACGTGCTGATCCGGCTTTTGGGTTGATCGTCAGCCGCGGCGACGCAGGTCCACGCCAACGATGTGGTCGAGCACTGCGCGAACCCGACCGCTATCGAGGCCATCCGCCTCCGCAAGCGCCAGCAACCGCTCGAAAATCGCGCGCTCGCGCGCGTGGTCGCGCAGCGGCGAGCCAGTTGCGTCTTTGAGCGCCCACGCCCGCCCCACCAGGCGCGCCCGCCGCGCCAACAGGGCGATGACCGCGCGGTCGACGTCGTCCAGTTCGGCGCGAAGAGCGGCCAGGTCATCGGTCATGGCGTCGCCTCCAGCACGCGCAGCGTTCCCTGGGTGACACCAAACTGCTCGTGAACGCCAACGCGACGCACCGCGGCGGCGGGGCTGCACTGACCGGCCAGCAGATCGGCATAGGCGCCGAGGACACGGCGCACCTGCTCGGCAGATTCGTGTACGAATTCAGCGCGAAATCGTCGCACGCCGGCCGCCAGCAGCGCGGGCACCAGACCCGCCGCCGTCTGCGCTTGTGCGTTGAACACCGTGTTGCGGCAGCCGACATCGACCACCACCGGATGCACCTGTCGCCACTGGTCGCGCAGGCCCACGCGGTGGTGCTCGCAAGGCCGGCCGCAGTCGCGAAAGTCCTTGCCCTGGCTCAGGGTGTGGGCATAGACACAGTGCTCGGTGTGGAAGGTGGCGATGTGCTGGTGAACCACCACCTCAAGCCGGTCGGGCGCCACCCGCACCAGCAGCTGGTGCAACTGCCGTTCGTCCAAGTCGTGGGCCGCGGTCAGCGTGCGAGCGCCCCAGCCGAAAACGTGATTGGCGGTCAACGAATTGGTGACATTGAGCGAAAAGTCGCCGCGAATCTCTGGTTTGTCGTCGGCCGGCAATCGGGCAAAGTGGACCAGCGCGCCCCAATGGCGAACCAGCACCGCGTCTGGCCGCAGCCGTGCGAATCGGCGGTCAAAGCCGTCCTCGCCCGGCTTTTGTACCCGCACTGTGGCGATGCACACCCGCAGACCGGCCTCGCGGGCCTTGTCGACAGCGCGGGTGAGCCCCACCAGATCCATCCAATCCAGGATGACCTCGGGCATTGCCGCGGCAATCACGGCGTCGAGCTGCTCGTCCGTGCGAACAAGCGGCAGAAGGCGCGGCGCGTCGTCCACAGCGGTCGCTGCGGCGATTGGCCCGCGCACACGCTCGACCGCTTGCGCTGGCGCTTGCACAACCTGGTGTCTGGCAGCAGCCAGGACTGCTGCCTGCAGGTCGGCGACTGCTCGCCGCCGCAGCGACTTCAGCGCGCTGACCGGCAACTGACATGCCTGCCCCGCAAGCTGCACAGCGCCCAGGTGAAAGGGCGTGCCGCCGAGCGCGCCAAGCTTGTCGCGCAGCAGCGGCTCGGTCAGTCCTGCGCCCTGTGCCACAACCAGGCGCTCGTCGCTCACCGCTTCGACCGTCACCGATCGACCGACCGGGCCTTGCGCCGTCCACTGCGTGCGCAACGGTTCGCCCGGTTGGGCGTTGACCGTCAGCGCAACGGCAATCCGACCGCTAGCGGGCGGCCCCGCCAGGGTGCGCGCGGTCTCGCGGTCCAGCTTCGGGTCGGCCGTCACCCACACTTTGTCGCCCGCGCGCACGCTGGCCAGGTCGAGGGCGCGGCCCAGCGTCAGCCACCAGCCATCGGGCGTGGGCGCGACGCCAAACAGAGGCCCGCCGGGCTCGTCGCGCTCGGGATGGCCGCCATCAAAGCCGACGCCCAGGCCGGGCTCAGGCGCGATGGCCTCTGTCTCGCAGCCCGGTTGCGCGCCGCGCGCCGCCGCAACCACGCGCACGCGTTGCCCCTGCCGCTCGGCCACGGTCCCAAGCAGCGCGCCGCGGTGGTTGGGACAGCGCCCCTCGACCAGGTGCTGGTGGTCGCTGCCGCCCAGGAAACCCGGCGAAAACCCGCGGCTGTAGCTCAACGCCATGCGGGTGAGCGCAGTCGCCACTTCGGCGCTGCCCAGTGCGCGCCCCGCGCCCAGGCGGTCGAGCTGCTGGCGATAGCCGAAGACGGCCGTGCTCACATACTCGGCGCCTTTTTGGCGCCCTTCGATTTTCAGGCCGTGTACGCCAGCCTTGGCCAGCTCTGGGACCGCCGATAGCCCCGCGAGGTCGAGGGGACTGAGCAAGTAGCGCACATCGCCGAGGTCGCGCGCCTGACCGTCGACCATCAGCTCGTAGGGCATCCGGCAGCTCTGTGCGCATTGGCCACGGTTGGCCGACCTGCCGCCCCACGCTTCGCTGGTCAGGCACTGCCCCGACCAGGCCATGCACAGCGCGCCGTGCACGAACACCTCCAGCTCCAGGTCGGTGCCGGCGGCGTAGGTGGCGATTTCCGCGACCGACAACTCGCGCGGCACCACCACGCGCACCACGCCAAGATCCTTGGCGAAAGCCGCCGCCTCTGGGCTGGACACCGTCATTTGGGTGGAGGCATGGACATGCAGCGACGGCGCCATCGCGCGGGCCAGCAACGCGACCGCCGGGTCTTGCACGATGAGCGCGTCGACCCCGGCGCGGGCAGCAGCCGCTACCATCTCGGCCACCACCGGCAGCTCTTGTTCGAAAACCAAGGTGTTGAGCGTCAGGTACGCCTTGCAACCGGCGCGGTGGATGCGGTCGCACAGGTCGGGCAGGTTGGCCAGCGCAAAGTTGGCGGTGCGCGCGCGCGCGTTCAGGCCTTCGGACAGACCAAAGTAGACGGCGTCGGCACCGGCACGCAGCGCGGCCTGCAACGCTTGCTCGTCGCCAGCTGGGGCCAGCAGTTCTGGAATGGCCGGGCCGACACCGGTTTCAGCAGTAATGTCCACAGGTTATTTCTTGAGTCGCTTGCGCAGGTCGTTGCGGTGCGACTCATGGGCGAGCGACGCCAGCACGGCCGGCAAGTTGTGCGGGTCCACGACCGCCGGCCACATCAGCGCTGCGACCTCGACCTGGTAGTTCGGGAAGCTGACGATTTGTAGGATGGCGACCACTTGACCGCAATCGAACCGGCTGCCGGCGGCAACCTGATCGCCCACCGCGGCGACTTGCGACTTGGGAAACGACGCCTCTTTGACGCGCTTGGCAAAGGCGTCGAACGCTGCCGCGTCCATGGACTTGGGTGCGGGCGGGGGCGGCGGAGGCAGCGGCGGCGGAGGCAGCGGCGGCGGAGGCGGCGGCGGAACCGGTTGCGGCGTAGGCGGCGGCGGGGGCGGCATGGCCGCCAACTCGCACTCGCACACGCTCATCCGGCCTTGCACGGTCGTCCACCAAGCGCCGGTCCAGCGACCGTATGGGCCGCACACGGCCGGGCACTTCTGCTTGGCGTCGGCGTCCTGCCACAGCGGGCCGGCCTCGACCGGACGGCGATTGGCCGCTGGCGCTGGGGGCGGAGGAGGCGCAGGCGGGGGCGGTGGGGCCGGCGGCGCCATCAACTCGACCACGACGGCGCTGACCGCGTCGTTGAATCCGGCCGGCAACTGCGCCACATCGCCGGTCAACTCCAGTCGGCGACCGCCAAAGGCACCGTGCTCGAAAAGCGTAACCCGCAGCCCCGCCGGCACCCGCACCGAACTGGTCCGGTCGTT
>CAXRHS010000213.1:0-3659 GCA_964230235.1 Myxococcota bacterium | reverse complement strand
GTTCAGGGGCCGCGCGGCTGGGCGGTCGGGCAGGCCGCACCGTGGACGCCGCAGGGGTTGCCCCCGTGGGTGGCCGAGTTGCACTGGGCGCCTGCCGGCAGAATCGCCGGCCTGGGCGCGCGCGAGGGCAAGCGCGACGCTGGCAACTTGCACCCCGATACCGGCGCCTGGAGCTGGCGCACCGACACCGTCACGGGTCTGGCTTCCGTGGCGGCGCTAGCCGACGCGGTCCTGACGGTACGTCACCACGGCCGCGGCTTGGAGGTGTGGCGGGCCCCAGTCTCGCTGCCGCAACGCCCCGCAGCGACCGTCGACGCCGTCGCCCACGCAGCCTATGACCCGACCCCAGTTGCCGCCCAGGCCATGGGCTACAATCCCTGGCCAAGTGTGCGCCCGCGGGCCTGGCGGCCGACCGTGCTCGCGCTGGACGCAGAGGGCATTTGGTTGGGTGTCTTTGCCGGCGGTCGCGATGCGGTCGGCTGGCTTGACGCCTCGCTGTACGGTCAAATCAGGACCGACGGCAACCACCCCCTGGTGCAGTTGGACCTGGGGCTGCACCGCTATGAACCGGTGTGGTCGCTGGCGGCGGCGTTCGACCACAGCGCGGCCTGGTACCGGCGCGGCTGGCAGTGGCGGGCGGCACCGACTGGCCGTGTTGGCGTGCGCTTGGGCGGTGCATGGGTGTGGCCTGGCCTGCGCGAGGCCTTGTCGCTGTCCGGCGGCTTGCGGGTCCGTCAGGTGTGGCTGCGGGAGACGCCTTACGACCTCGGCGCACCGCACGATCCCGCCGGGCCGCTGCCTATCGATCCAGCCGTCGGCCTTGACCTGCTGACCGACCTGGCCGTGGGCTGGCGCTACGCGGAACGGTATCCTGAATCGGTCCGCACCGAACGCGTCGCTGCCGTCTCGGCGTCGGTGACCTCCGGCGTGCAGGCCGGCACGGCCCAGCGGCGTCTGGTGTTGGGCGCCGCCACCGAACACGCCTGGCCGATGGGCAACCGCAACGTCGCCTCGCTCAACGCCCACCTGGCGCTGGCGCCATGGCCCGGCCAGCGCGATCCGCTGTACAGCATTAGCGGCGTGCACCCGTTGCAAGCTTTGGCCGTGCTGGGCCTGGGTGGCCCGGCCAACGGTAGCGTGCGCGGCGCCCACTGGGAGGGCACCGGCCTTGGCGGCAACTTGCTCGCCTGGGGTACGGCGGCGTGGACGTTTCCGGTGGCCGACGTCGGCCGGTCGTTGGACACGCTGCCGCTGTGGCTGGGCCGGGTGTCTGCCGCGGCCTTTGCCGACGGCGCTTGGGCGGCGTGGCCGGCCGGCAAGCTGCGCTCAGGTGGCCTGGCGTCTTTGGGCGTGGATCTCGCGGCCGACCTGACCTTTGGGTATGTGGTCGACGCGACGCTGCACCTGGGCGTGGCGGCGACATCGGCGGGGGAACTGGGCAGCTGGGTCAGCCTGGGGCTATGACGCTTGCTGCACAAGCGGTACGAACAGAGACCCAAGTGCGTCTTTGCCAGTCGCGACCGGTCAGCGCCGATTCGGCACCGCGATCCAGTCAAGAGCGGGCCAGGGCGCAATCGGCCCGCGCAAGCGATGTGAGAAATTGTGCTCACTGCGTCCAAACCCTTGAAAAAATGTGTGGCAACCGCCAATTTGAGCCTCTATTGCGGCTGCGGCGGACTGCGGTCCGCGCTGCAGAAGGTCAGAAAATCAGCGGTTTGCGCCACCAGCGGGGACGGGCGCATTCGCTCGGCGCGAGCCAAACGACGCGCGCACCAAGAGGCAATCGCATGAACGGCCAGTGTAATCTTAAGCATGTCATTCGGTTCACCGCCAGGCTCGCTGCCATTGGTGCCACGGCTGTGCTCAGCGTCGCATGCGGCGACGACAACGCGGTCGTCAGCGCGGGCCTTGCCGATACCTCTGTCGGCGGCGGTGCCGACGTCGGCGGTGTCAGCGGCAGCGATGTCGCGTCGCAAGATACCGTTGGAGCGCCCGACGGGGCGCCCAAAGACGACGCGCCGGCCCCGAGCGATGTCCCAGTCCTTGCCGATGCGCCGGTCGCAGACGAATTCGTGCCGGACGGCGGCGACCCCGAATTGCCGCCGGTCGAGGATGTGCCGCCGACTGAAGACGTGCCGCCGACCGAAGACGTGCCGCCGACTACGGACGTGCCGCCGACTGAAGATGTGCCCCCAGTGGGCGACGTGCCGCCGACCGACGATGTGCCCCTGCCGACCGACGTTCCGCCCGCAGAAGATGTTCCGCCGCAGACCGACGTACCGCCGACCGAAGACGTGCCGCCGGTTGGCGACGTTCCGCCAGTGCAGGATGTGCCGCCGAGCGACGATGTGCCGCCGCAAGCCGACGTGCCTGTTCAGCCCGACGTCCCGCCAGCCGACCTCGGCCCCGATGTCGCCCCGCCCGAGTGCACCACCGATGGCGAATGCAGCGCCAAAGTCAAGCTCGCTCAGTGCAACGTGGCGCTGTGCAAGGCCGCAAAGTGCGTGGTCGAAGCCGCGGCGGATGGCAGCACCTGCTCGGTCGCCGATCCGTGCACGGTGAACTCGGTGTGCAAAGCCGGCACCTGCGGCGGCGGATCGCCCAAGGTCTGCGACGACAACGACAACTGCACCACCGATAGCTGCGATGCCACCACCGGCGCGTGCGGCTTCGCGCCCAAGCCCGGCTGCCAACCCGCGTGCAAGACTGCGGCCGATTGCGATGACAGCAACGCCTGCACCGCCGACAGCTGCGACGCGGTCAAGGGCGCGTGCGTCTCGGCCCCCAAAGCGGACGGCACCGGCTGCGACGATGGCAACCTGTGCACGACCGCCGACGCCTGCACCAAGGGTCAGTGCGGCGGCAAGGCCGTGATCTGCGACGACAAGAATCCATGCACCACCGAGGTGTGTGAAGCGCCCAATGGCAAGTGTCTGGCGACCAACCTCAACGACGGCGCGGTGTGCGACGACGGCGACAAATGCACCACCGGCGACGACTGCACCGCGGGCATCTGCGGCGGCAACGCCACCGCTTGCGACGACAAGAATCCGTGCACTGCCGACGCCTGCGAAAAGGCGACCGGCCAGTGCGCCTTTGCCCCCGTGCCCGGCTGCAACAACGAGTGCAGCGCGACCAAGCCCTGCGACGACAAGAACCCCTGCACCACCGACAGCTGTCAGGCCGGCAAGTGCGTGTTTGCGCCGGGCGACGGCGCCAACTGCGACGACGGCAACGCCTGCACCGAGAAGGACGTGTGCGCCAAGGGTGCGTGCGCCGGCAAAGCGCTGGACTGCAACGACGCAAACCCGTGCACCAACGACACCTGCAAGGCGGGGATCTGCGAGTTCACCATCGCCCAGGGCAACTGCGACGACGGCGACCTGTGCACCAATGGCGACGCCTGCGCCAACGGCAAGTGCGCCGGCAAGGCGCTGGTGTGCAACGACGGCAACCCGTGCACCAAGGACGCGTGCCAGGGTGGCCAGTGCTTGACTTCGCCCGCGAGCGGTCCGTGCGACGACGGCGATGCCTGCACCAGCGCCGACGCGTGCGCCAACGGCAAGTGCACCGGCACGCTCAAGGCCTGCGACGACGGCAAGGCCTGCACCAGCGACGCATGCAAGGCCGGTCAGTGCGTGAGCACGCCCGCCGCCGAC
>CAXRHS010000212.1:0-6413 GCA_964230235.1 Myxococcota bacterium | reverse complement strand
TGCGCGATCGTTGCTCGGCGCGCACGGCGTCCAGCCGCTCGGCCGTGCAAAAGCAGCGATAGGCCGAGCCATTGTTCAACAATGTCTGGCAGTTTTCGGCGTAGATGGCGCTGCGCTCGCTCTGCCGATAGGGACCGCAGGGACCGCCGACGTCTGGACCTTCGTCCCAGCGCAGGCCGACCCAGTGCAGGCTGCGGTAGATCGCTTGTTCGCTTTGGCGGGTCGAGCGCTTCTGGTCGGTGTCTTCGATGCGCAGAATGAACTGGCCGCCATGGTGGCGCGCGAACGCGGCATTGAACAGCCCGATGTAGGCCGTGCCCACATGCGGATCGCCAGTCGGACTCGGCGCGATGCGCACGCGAACAGGGGTCGCCGGAACCGGGATTGCCATCGCTGCCTCGATCGCAAAGGGGAGGAACCAACCGCCGGCGATCGCGCGCCCGGCGCGGGCTCACCATCGGCAACGACGGACTCTTTCAATCACAACATGGCGATGCCGCTCGCCGCGCTGCCCCCGGCCAGGCCATGGTGTGGCGCCGCGGGGGCGGAAGCGTGCCGCCGCGGGCCGCTGCGGTCAAGGTGTTGGCGGGGTTTGGCTGGCAAGTCTGTGACAGCGAACCTACGCAAGCTCAATCGACGCGCTCTTTGCGGTGCGGAGCGGTGAGTCGGCCGCAAGGCGCGAACGCGCGACCCAAAGATCAGGCAAAGCAAACCCAGCGTACAGGGCGGCCGTATCGCAATGCTCGATCCGCGCTGTCGATGTGCGCGCTGTCGACGGTCTTGCCAAGCGGTTCGCTTGCGGCAGGGATTACAGTGCGCGCTGCCAATGGGCGACCTTGCGAATTGCGCGCAAGACCGACTCGTCCGAGCCGACTGCGCCCACCGCATCGAGGGCCACCCATTGCGCCTGGGACGCGTCGTCCGCTGGCTCCACAACTGTCGTTTGGGTCTCGAAAAGGAAGCGCACGTCGTAGTGGCGGTGGCCCGGATCGCCCTTGTGCGGCGGGATTTCGTGGACATCGACATCCAAGGGCGCAGCCAGCACCGACAAGGCGGTCAGCCCGGTCTCCTCTTGGACTTCGCGGCGCGCCGCCGCCAGCAAGTCCAGGTCTTCAGGTTCGACGTGGCCACCCGGTTGCAGCCACTTGTGCAGCTTGGCGTGCAAAATCAGCAGGACGCGGGCGCGCGATACGTCCACCACAAAAGCACTGGCCGTCAAGTGGCCTGGGACGAACTGTCTGCGGCTGAAAGGGTCGGCCGAGTGCTGCAGCAGTTCAGCGATGGCGTCGGCGTGCCCGCGCTCGCGGTCGTCGGCCGGTGTAAACGCGGACAGCAGCTTCAAGACAGCTTCGCCGCGCGGATCGTTGGTAGCCATGGTGCGCGATCCTTTGGCGCATCCAAGCGCGCCCCAGACGCCCATCAGAGCGCCACCCACGGCGGTTGGCAACAGCGCTCGACCCGCTGGTGGCTGCAGATATCAGCGAGCCAAAGGCGGGCGGTGCCGTACGGCAAGTCGACTGGCGGCGTATCGCGCTTGCGACCCTCGTGCGGACTGGCCCAAAAAACAATCCGGCGGCCGGACTTGCGTCGCGGCCGCCGAAATGTCTTTGGCGAGGGAGGTGGGGACGGGAGGTGCGCGCGCCGCGTCAAAGGGCTCTCGAAGTTCGAGGGTGTGTCGAAGTCCACTCCCTGACGATGGACCGGCGACCTGACCTTTGCTGCGCGTCGTACCTGTGAGACGCCGGTTTTGGGACCGGCGGTGGGAAAGGAGGTTGGGAAAGGAGTCAAGAACAGAACAGGGATTCCGCTCGCTCGGCCAAACCTATCATGCAAGGATCGTGCCAAATACAAGAAATGCCGCGCAACAAGTGGAAAGTTGTGCATATTCGTGTCAGCCCGACCGGGAAAGTGCCACCTGCGTGCCCGCCGCCGGGCCTTGCCGGCTCACCATTGTTTCAAAATGAGAACTGGCGGGCGGCGGCCGGCACCGCGCAGGCTGTCTCAATTTGAGAGGTAGCCCTGCCGCAGTCGCAAGGGTGCGACTGTTTTACGGGTTCAAGCGCGGGCTTGATCGCAAACCGCGCCCATCGCCTGGCGTCGACAGCGCCAGATTATGAGCAATCGCCATGGTCCAGGTTCGGGACACCGCCAGTCGCCGACGGCGCGCTGCAGTGAATTGACCAGCGCGCTTGGTCCCGCTACACCGCCGACGCCGAAGCAGCCTGACCTGCCGCCCGCAGTGCCGCCTGCGCCGCCGCCAGCCGCGCAACGGGCACGCGCAGCGGGGAGCACGACACGTAGTCCAAGCCCAAGCCGGCGCAAAACGCGATCGACGAGGGCTCGCCGCCGTGCTCGCCGCAGATGCCAAGCTTGATGTCCGGCCGCGCCCGCCGGCCGCCTTCGCACGCCATGCGCACCAGTTGCCCGACACCAGTCTGGTCCAGCGCCACGAACGGGTTGTCTGCCAGTACCTTGTGGGCCAGGTAGTGCGCCAGAAAGCCGACTTCCGCGTCATCGCGGCTATACCCCCAGGTGGTTTGTGTCAGATCGTTGGTGCCAAAGGAGAAAAACTCGGCCGGCCCGGCGAGCGATTCGGCCACCAGGGCTGCGCGCGGCACCTCGATCATGGTGCCGACGAGGTAGGGCACGCGCACGCCCAAGTCGTTTGCGACCTGGACGACCATCTCGCGCATGATCTGCAATTCGGCGACATCGCCCACCAGCGGGATCATGATCTCGGGCTTGACGACGGTGCCGTTGTCCGCTGCGGCTTGCGCGGCCTCGAAGATTGCCTCGACCTGCATGCGGTAGATCTCGGGAAACACGATGCCCAACCGCACACCGCGAAAGCCGAGCATCGGGTTGACCTCATGCAGCTGCGCTTTCTTGCGCCGGAACCGCGCGGCAGTCGCTGCATCGGTGGCCTGCAAGGCAGCCAGCTGATCCTCGGTCGGCAGGAATTCGTGCAAGGGTGGGTCGAGCAGCCGAATGGTCACCGGCAGCCCATCCATGGCCGCAAAGATGCCGGCAAAATCGTCGCGCTGCATGGGCTTGAGCTCGGCCAGCGCTTCCAGACGCTGGTCAAGCAGCTCGGCGACAATCATGCGCTGCACCGCCGCCATGCGCTCGGGGTGGTGGCCGCCCTGGCCAAACATGTGCTCGGTACGGCATAGTCCGATGCCCTGTGCGCCCAGCTCGCGGGCCCGGGTCGCGTCGGGCGGGTTGTCGGCGTTGGCGCGCACCTTGAGCTGGCGGACTTCGTCGGCCCAGCCGAGCAGGGTGGCGAATTCGGCGGTTGGCGCGGCGAACACCAGCGGCACCGCGCCCCACACGACCGAACCGTCGCCGCCATCCAGGCTGATGACGTCGCCTTCGCGCAATTGCCGCCCGCCGCAGAACGCGACCCCTGCCTCCAAGTCGATGGCGAGGCCCTCGCAGCCAACCACACACGGTTTGCCCATGCCGCGGGCAACGATCGCAGCATGGCAGGTGGTGCCACCGCGGCTGGTGACAAAGCCCACCGACGCCACCATCCCGTGGATGTCGTCGGGGGTGGTTTCCGGGCGCATCAACACGACCGTCTCTCCAGCTGATTGCAATTCAACGGCTTTCTCAGGATGAAACACGACCTTGCCAACCGCAGCGCCGGGGCTTGCTGGCTGGCCGCGAACAAGCTGTTGCGATTCTGGAAACGGTGCGAGCCGGGTATGCATCGACTTTTGCAGTTCATCGCAACTGACGCGCAAGAGTGCCTGCGCCCTGGTGATCTTGCCCTCTTCTGCCAGGTCGACCGCAATGCGGATGGCTGCCCCCGGCGCCCGCTTGCCGCTGCGGCATTGCAACATGTAGAGCTTGCCGCGTTCGATGGTGAACTCGATGTCCTGCATGTCGGCATAGTGCCGTTCAAGCAGCGCACACGTTTCGCGCAACTGCGTGTAAGCGGCCGGCATTTCAAAACCCAGCAGCGCGATCGGCTGAGGCGTACGGATACCTGCGACCACGTCTTCGCCCTGGGCGTTGATGAGGTACTCGCCGAAAAAGCGCGCTTCGCCGGTGTTCGGGTCGCGCGTAAAGGCCACGCCGGTCGCCGAATCGCTGCCCATGTTGCCGAACACCATCGCCTGGATGTTGACCGCCGTACCCAAATCGTCCGAGATCTGATGCAGTTGTCGGTACACGATCGCGCGCGGATTGCCCCACGAATCGAACACGGCGCACACCGCAGCCTGCAACTGCGCCAGCGGATCGTTGGGAAACGGGCTTGCCGATTGACGCAGGACCTCGGCTTCGTAGTCGTCGACCAACCGGCGCAGCACGTCGGCGCTCAACTCCGCGTCCGTCTTGACGCCTGCGGCACGGCGAGCGGCCTCCAGCATCAGCTCGAACGGGTGCATCTCCAGGCCGAGCACCACGTTGCTGAACATCTGCACGAAGCGCCGCAGACAGTCCCAGGCAAAGCGTTCGTCGCCGGTCCGGCGCACCAGGCCTTGCAAGCTCTGGCGGTTCAGTCCCAGGTTGAGCACGGTGTCCATCATCACCGGCATCGACACCGCGGCACCGGACCGCACCGACACCAAAAGCGGGTCGTCGTCGTCGCCCAGGCGCTTGCCCATCTTGGTCTGCAGCGCGTCGAGTTCCCGCAGGACCTGCGGCCACAAATCCGCTGGCAAGGCGCGCCCGGCGGCCTGGTAGGCATTGCACGCCGCCGTCGTGATCGTGAAACCGGGGGGCACCGGCAATCCGATGCGCATCATTTCGGCAAGGTTGGCACCCTTGCCGCCCAACAACTGTCGATCCTTGGCGCTGCCCGCCTCAAAAGGTTGAACCAGGGACGGTGCAAAAGTGGTGGCGTTCATGATCCTCCAGCGGGTTCAGGCAGGCCGAGCATGCGGCGGCCAGTTTCGACGTAATCCAAGACGCGGACAGCGGTTTCTTCGACGGCCTTGCTGGTCACGTCGATGACCGGGCAGCCCAGGCGCTTGAACACGCTCTCGGCGTACTCGATCTCGGTCAGGATGCGCGCGAGGTCGGCGTAGTTCTGGCTGCGCGCGGCGCCGGTCCCGCCGCCCATGGCGCGCATGCGCTCGGTGCGAATCCGCGACAAGTGCATCGCGTCGACCCGCAGGCCGACCATCTTCCAGCGCGGCACCTCAAAAATCTCTTTCGGCAGCGTGAGTTCAGGTACAAGCGGCAGGTTTGCGACCTTGTTGTTGCGGTGCGCAAGGTACATCGACACCGGGGTCTTGCTGCTGCGCGACAGCCCGACCAGCACCACGTCGGCCATCAAGAAGCCGCGGGGATCGCGCGCATCGTCGTACTTGACCGCAAACTCGACGCACTCGACACGCCGAAAGTAGCCGGCATCCAGTTTGTGGATGAGGCCCGCCTCCAACTGCGGCGCGACGCCAAGGACCTGGGTAAAGCCGGAGATCATTGGCCCCATGATGTCGACGGCGACAATGCCGTGCTGTTCGGCCAGGTGGGTCATCGCCTCCTGCGCCGCCGGCACGATCAAGGTGTAGACGATGAGCGTGGGCCGCGCGCGCGCTTCGCGGACGATGCCCTCGATCTCCGACGCGTTCTTGACCATCGGAAAGCGCCGCACTTCGACGGCACCTTCGCCCAACTGACCGGTGAACTGCGACAGCGCGGCGCGGGTGACCAACTCGGCGGTCTCGCCCAGCGAATCCGAGACGATGAGGACTTGCGGTCTGCCAGCGTCGTGAACGGGGATGCGTGCCATGGCAACGGTCTGGCGGGCGCCCACCCCGACGGGCCGGCAGGCTAGCATGAAAGGCTGGTCCGGTCGCGGGCGGCAAAACCCGCTACACTTGTGCCACGCCGCCCGTGCGCGCAACGCGGACACCTCCGATGATCGTCGCCCAATCGCAGCACAATCGCCGCTTCGGCCTTGGCCTGGTCGCCGCATTGGTGATCCCGGCCCTGGTCTCGTCGGCGTGCTTGTCCACGTCGTATGAGGTGCCGCGCGATGAGGTCGATCGCCTGGTCCAACTGCAGCCGGATCAGCGCGGCAAGGCAATTCGCGCCGTGCAGCGGTTCTCGACTTCGCGCGATCTGACCCCGGCGCCGGCGTGGGGACAGCCGGGCGGCATCGCAGGCGAGGCGGGCCCGCCGGTGGTCGCTGCGCCGGTGAGCGGCGCCTCACCGTGCTACACAGGCTGGTACCCGGACTACTACGGCTGGGGCAACCCGTACTATGGCCCGCGGTTGTGGATAGGCGGCGGGTCGTCCACCGTCGAGACCGTGGGGCCTGCCAGTGGTGGCGCTCCGCGTGCGGGCGCATCGGGGTCGCCGGTCGCGTCGTCGGTTGGTTCGGCGCTCGGCAAGGCCGACCGCGACTCGGCGCGCGCAGCGGCGGCGCTGATCGTTGTCGGGGCGATCGTGCTGGGCGC
>CAXRHS010000211.1:0-2740 GCA_964230235.1 Myxococcota bacterium | reverse complement strand
AGCACGTACGGCAGCGACAGCCCGTCGATGCCCAAGGTCCAGCGCGCATTGACCGCCGGAATCCACGCGAAATCGTCGACCCGCTGCATGCCGGCGATGCCGGGATCGACCGCGCCAAACACCACCACCGCCACCAGCAGCACCGCCAACGAGCCGACCAGGCCCAGCGCCTTGTGCGCCCAGCCGTGCGCGCCGGGAATCAACAGCTGCATCACCGCGAACACGGTCGGCAAAAGCACCAGCAGCGTCAGCAGCGGAAAACCACCGCCGGAAACCGGCTGCAGCCACGTTTGGGTCAGGACTTCATGCATCGCACAACCTCAACGGGGCTAGATCAAATACCAGGTCAGCGCAGCGAGGCCCGCCGCGACCCCAACCAGGTACGTCTGCACTTCGCCCGTCTGCACGAGCCGGCCCAGGTGCGACAGGCCCAGCAGCACCATGCCCGGACCGCGCACCATCAGACCATCGACCAGCAGCCGATCGACCAGCTGGAAAAGGAACTGCGAGATCCACCGCAACGGCAGCACGATGACCGCGTGGAAAGCCTCATCGACCCAGTACTTGTTCAAAAGCGTGTTGTAGACCGGGCGCAGGGTCTGCGCCATTTGCTCGGTCTTTTCGGTGGGTCCAGCCTTGTAGAGCGACCACGCCAGCGCCACGCCGGTCGCGGCAACCGCCACCGACAGCCCCATCAGGCCGTACTCGACGGCCGGCTCGAGGTGCCCAGTAACCAGTTCTTTGCCGCGCACCAGCACCGGGTCCAACCACTGGTTGAACTTGTTCCAGTGGCCATGGTTGAACGGTGTGCCGAGCCAGCCGGCGCATACCGACAGCACGGCCAGGATTTGCAGCGGCACCCCCATCGGCCATGGCGCATCGTGCGCGTGGTCGAACGTGTGGTGGTCGCCGCGGTAGGACCCCGAGAAGGTCATGAAGTACAAGCGGAACATGTAGAACGCAGTCATCAGCGCCGCCAGCAGGCCGAGCGCAAACGCGATCTTGCGGGCGACCGCCAGCCGCTCAATGGAAGCCCGCCACTCGGTCTTGATTTCCGCTGCCTTCTTGGTGACTTCGGCGCGATCGACGTCGCCAGGCGACTTGCCGGCGCGGATTGCAGCGCCGACGGCCTGGGTTTCGGCCTGCCGCTGAAAGCCCGGGCCGTAGTACTTTTCGAGCTTGTCGAGGTCCGGATGGAATGCCACCGTCTCCGCTAGAATGGCGTCTTTGCTAAAGAAGCCAGCGAGCGGCGGCAAGCCTGCAATGGCGATGCAGCTGACCAGAAAGGTCATGCGAATGACCGGCAGCTTGTTGGCCAGGCCACCCATCTTGCGAATGTCCTGCTCGTGGTGCAGGGCGTGGATGACCGCGCCCGCGCCCAGGAACAGGCACGCTTTGAAGAACGCATGGGTGAAAAGGTGAAAGATGCCCGCGGCAAACGCGCCCGCGCCCACCGCGATGAACATGTAGCCCAGTTGCGACACCGTCGAGTAGGCGAGCACTTTCTTGATGTCGTTTTGGACCAGGCCAATCGACGCCGCCACCAACGCGGTTAGCGCGCCCACGATCATCACCACGGTCATGGCGTGCGGGCTCAGCGCGAACAGGAAGTTCAGGCGCGCGATCATGTACACGCCGGCCGTGACCATGGTCGCCGCGTGGATGAGCGCGGACACCGGGGTCGGGCCGGCCATCGCGGCGGGCAGCCAGACGTACAGCGGAATCTGCGCGCTTTTGCCGGCGGCCCCGACGAAAAGCTGCAGGCAGATCAAGGTGATGGTCGGCGCATGGGCGACGGTGGCCACCTTGTCGGAGAACATCGACTTGAGGGCATCGTAGTCGACCGATCCATTGCCGTAGGCCAGCAGCAAGAAGATCGCCACCACAAAGCCAATGTCGCCAATGCGGTTGACCACAAACGCTTTCTGGCCGGCCTCGGCCTTGTCCATGTCCTTGAACCAAAAGCCGATGAGCAGGTACGAGCACGCGCCGACGCCTTCCCAGCCGATGAAAAGCATCGCCAGGTTCTTGCCCAGCACCAGCATCAGCATCGAGAAGATGAACAGGTTCAAGTACGCGAAGTAGCGCGCGACGCCGGGGTCCTCGTCCATGTACGCGGTCGAGTACAGGTGCACCAGGAAACCGACGCCCGTGACCACCAGGATCATCACCGCCGACAGCGGGTCGAGCAGGAACGCCATGTCGAACGAATAGGTGCCCGCCGCAATCCAGCGAAAAGCCTCGAAGCGAAACGCGGCGTCGGGGTTGGCAACGGTGGCGGCGCGCAGCGCCAAGAAGCTCTGCACCGACAGCGCAAACGAGCCGAGCACCGCCGCATTGGCAATGAAGTAGGTCACCTGCTTGGGCAGGCGCTTGCCGAAAAAGCCGTTGATGATGCCGCCGAGCAACGGCAGCAGCACGATCATCGGCAGCAGAATCGCGGGATTACTTTCCACTTTTGGTCTCCCGGTTGCTGGCTAGCGCTTGAGCAGCTTGAGGTCGTCGATCCACACGGTGCCCTTGATGCGAAACACCGCGAGCACCATCGCCAAGCCCACCGCCGCCTCGGCCGCCGCCACCGCGATGATGAAAAACGCCAGTACGTGCCCTTCGGTCCAGCCGTGGTAGCGCGAGAACGCCACCAGGGTCAGGTTGACGGCGTTGAGCATCAGCTCCACCGACATCAGCAAAACCAGGACGTTGCGGCGGGTCATCACGCCCACCAGTCCGATGCTGAAAA
>CAXRHS010000210.1:0-4029 GCA_964230235.1 Myxococcota bacterium | reverse complement strand
TCAAACGCATCAAGGCGTCCGACCTTGAAGTGCCGGCCGAACTGCAGCTGCGCATTCATGCGCCTGCGCCGCAGCCAGAGCCGGCACGCAGTGTTGCAGTCGAACCCGCGCCCCAGTCGGCCGCGGATGCACGTGCTGATGTCAGCATGCCGCAACCGGCTCGCTCCGATGCCGTGGAAGCTGGACGCGATGGCGTGCGCGCAACAGACGCCAAAGCCGCGCCGAAAGCGCCTGCGGATGGCAGGCTTGCAGAGACTGATCCCCGCGCGTTCGCAGCGCGCCGCAAGGCCGCAGAAGCCGCAGCGGAAGCGACCAAGGCCGTCACCCGGCTCGAAGACATTGGCAAGGCGCTCGACAGCGCCGTTGAACTGCCCAGCACTTCGCGCCGGCCGACGCTTCGGCGAATGGCGATGCCGGAAGTGCTCGTCAACTTGCCGCCCAAGCCGGCGCCGCGGCCGGCGAGCGACGGCGTAGCGCCAGCGCCTGCCACCGCAGTCGACGAATTCGGCGCGCGGCGGGTGGTCGAAGCCCCGGTTGCCGATGCCGGGCGCGGCGGCCGTAAGCTCATCTACGACCGCCACCGCGACTCGCAGTCTGCCGGTGCCGACGTCCGCGGTCGCAGCAAGAAGAAGGCGGGCAAAGGCGCCAAGATGCAGGCGGCACCGGTTGCGGTTGCGCAGCCGACCAAAGCCGAAAAACGCCACCTGCGGATCGAGGACACGATTACCGTCGCCAACCTGGCGCACCAGATGTCGGTAAAGGCGACGGAAGTCATCAAAAAGCTGTTCAGTCTCGGCATGATGGCCACGGTGAACCAGCCGCTGGATCTCGACACGGTCGAATTGGTGGCCACCGACTTCGGGTTTACGGTCGAGAACGTCGGCTTTGACCTGGAGCAGTACCTGCAAAAGCCAGAGGAGACGCAGGGCACCGAAGTGCCGCGTTCGCCGGTTGTCACCGTCATGGGCCACGTCGACCACGGCAAGACCAGCCTGCTGGATGCGATTCGCAAGACGCATACCGCAGCGCGCGAGGCCGGTGGCATCACCCAGCACATCGGCGCCTATGTGGCGCAGGTCGCGGGCGAGCAATTCGACGACGGTCGGCCGCGGCGGGTGGTGTTCCTCGACACGCCGGGTCACGAGGCGTTTTCGGCGATGCGCGCCCGCGGCGCCAAGGCTACCGACGTCATCGTGCTGGTGGTGGCGGCCGACGACGGCGTGATGCCGCAGACCATCGAAGCGATCAGCCATGCCAAGGCCGCCAAGGTGCCGATCGTGGTCGCCGTCAACAAGATCGACAAGCCTGGCGCCGACATCGACAAGGTGCGGCGCGAACTGGCCGATCACGGCGTCGTCGCGGAGGAGTGGGGCGGCGACTGCATCTTTGTCGAAGTGTCCGCCAAGACCGGCCAGAACTTGGACAAGATGCTCGAAATGCTGGCGCTGCAAGCGGATCTGCTGGAGCTCAAAGCCAACGCCGACTGCGACGCGCGCGGCCTGGTCATCGAGTCCCGGCTCGAGAAGGGCCGCGGCCCAGTGGCGACGTTGCTGGTGCAAGCGGGTACGCTGAAAAAGGGCCAGTTCATCGTCGCCGGGTCGCAGTACTGCCGTGTCCGCGCCATGCTCAGCGACGCAGCCAAGAACGTAGACAGCGCCGGGCCTTCGACGCCGGTCGAGGTCATCGGCTTTGACCATGTCACGGTTGCCGGCGACGAGTTCTACGTGGTGGCTGACGAGAAGAAGGCCAAGGCGATCGTCGAGCACCGGATCGAGAAGTCGCGCGAGAAAGAGGCGCTCAAGACCTCCAAGCGCACGCTGGAGGACATGTTCGGCCACGCCGGCGAGGCGCAGCAGCGAGAACTCACCCTCATCGTCAAGGCGGACGTGCACGGTTCGGCCGAGGCGCTCAAGCAAGCGCTGTCCAAGATCGAGCACGAAGAAGTCAAGGTGCGGGTGCTGCACGCTGCCGTGGGCGGCGTGACCGAGAGCGACATCAACCTGGGCGCGACGACCAAGGGATTTGTCATTGCGTTCAACGTCAAACCCGAGGCCAAAGGCAAGCGGCTGGCCGACGAACTCGGCGTGCAGATTCGCCAGTACTCCGTCATCTACGACGCCATTGATGACGTGACGCTGCTGCTCGAAGGCATGCTGACGCCGATCATCGAAGAAGTGGTGCTCGGCCACGCCGAGATTCGGCAGATCTTTACGGTGCCAAAGCTGGGCGTCGTCGCTGGTTCGCACGTGACCGACGGGAACCTGGTGCGCAATCAACGCCTGCGGGTGCTGCGCGCAGGCGAGGTCGTCCACGAGGGCGAGTTCGCGTCGCTCAAGCGATTCAAGGACGATGCCAAAGAAGTGGCGCAGGGCTACGACTGCGGCATTGGCATCGCGGGCTTCACCAAGTTCGTCGTCGGCGACGTCGTGCAGTGCTACGAACTCAAGAAGATCCCGCGCAAGCTCAAGCCCGAAGGCGGCGGTGGTGGCCGCGCCACGGCGGGCTAGCAGCGGCAAGCGCTGCGGTCGCGTTGCCGCAGGCGCAGTGGTCTGCGGCGCACAGCGCACCGTTCGGGGTTCACACAATCCGACTCTCCGTCAGGTCATGGCGAGCCGAACGCTGCCGATGCGCATACTCCTTTGCCAAATCGTTGCCATCGCCCGTACTGCCGCCGAGTAGATTTGATCGATGCGTCGCAAGCCCACATTTACCCGCGCTGACCGCGTCGAGCACCTGATGCTCGGCGAGGTCGAGCGCTTGCTGAGCTACGAGATCCGCGACCCGCTGGCGCAGCAGGTCAAAGTCACGGCAGTTCGGCTATCGGCGGATCTCGGCCACTTGCGCGTGCAGTTCGTGCTGCACTCGGGCGATCGGCCATTCGAAGCCTTGACGGCCATGCTCGAACGCACGGCACCGTTTCTGGCCCGAACGCTGCAAGAGGAGCTGACGCTGCGTCACCGACTCACAGTAACCTTTACCTTTGACCGCGACGCTGCCGACCTGGAGCGCGTCCGCCAGTTGTTGGCCGCCGAACGGCCTGCTTCCGAGGAGACCGAGGCCAGCAAGCCGCGCCCCTGAGCCGATCCTTGACGGACCCGAGCCCTGTGGCGTGCTGGTTATCGACAAGCCGCTCGGTTGGACGTCGCGCGACATCGTCAACAAGGTGGGTCGCCTGCTCGGCACCCGCTCTGCCGGCCATGCGGGCACGCTCGATCCGCAAGCCAGCGGCGTACTGACGGTTGCGATGGGTGAGTGCACCAAGCTGGTGCCGCGCTTGATGGACGCGCCCAAGACCTACGAGGCGGAAATTACCTTTGGCGCTGCCACGTTGACCGATGATGCCAGCGGCAAGGTCGTTCGCAATGCGCCGGTGCCGCGACCGCTGGAGAAGACGAGCCTGCAGGCGACGCTCAACGGCTGGCTGGGCACGCACTTGCAGGTGCCGCCGCAAGTCTCCGCGCTCCAGCGCGATGGCGTTCGCGACCACAAACGCGTGCGCCAGGGCGAGACCGTGGTAAGAGACCCGCGGCCGGTGCAGTTCTATGCGGCCGAGGTCCTTGCGGTGACGCCGCCAGCCGTTCGGGTGCGGGTTCGGGTCGGTTCAGGTTTCTATGTTCGCTCGCTGGCACGTGATCTCGGTGAGGCGTTCGGGTCGGCGGCGCACTTGACGGCGCTGCGGCGCACGACCGGGTGTGGCTTTGAGCTCGCGGAAAGCGTGACCTTGGAGGGACTGACTGCGATGACGCCCGAGCAGCGCAGACAGGTGCTGCGACCGCTGGTGACCGTGGCGAAGCGCTTGCTCCCGGTTGCCGAAGTCGATGGGCCGACCGCTCTGGCGCTGCGCCAGGGCCGGCGCGTGCCCTGGGCGGGCGACGAAGGCCGGGAACTGCTCACCGTGCACGACGACACCGCAGTCGCCATCGCGCGGATCGAATCGGGCGCACTGCTGGTCATTCGCGGTTTTGCCCATGCCAACCTGCAACGCGCCGGAATCGAAACCCAGCGACTTGCGGCGACCGCAACGGAGTC
>CAXRHS010000209.1:0-2516 GCA_964230235.1 Myxococcota bacterium | reverse complement strand
TGCAGGTCGGCGTGGCCGTGGTCGGTCGCGGCCTGGGCCAGCAGATACAACCACGCCTTGCCGTCGACGGCGGCCTCGGTCGGCAGCTGGTGGACGAGCGCCGTCCACACCGCAGAAGACTCGACATGGGAAAGCGCCTCGCCGCAGCGGCCAGCCGCTGCCAGCAAGAGCGCCCGCGCGGCGTGCCCCTCCGCCGTGGTTGGCCAACCGCTTGCCAGCGCCAGCCCGCGGGCAGGGACCCCTGCCCGCACGACAAGGGCAGCGACGCGCAGGGCCAGACCCGGCGCGCGCACATCCAAGCCGGCGGTCGCCAATACGTCTGCGGCCTGGCTCGGCCGGTCCAACTGCAACTCGAGCTCGACCAACCACAGCTTGTGCGGATGAGACAAGCCAGGCGTGGTCTCGGCGTTGCGCGCCCACACCAGGGCGGGCTCGCGTCGCCCGAGCGCCAGCCACACGGCGACCGCGGTCACCGGATCGCCTGCCAGGGCGTGGTCGTCGGCCCTGCCCATGGCGACGCGGGCTCGGTTCAGGTCCTTGGCGGCGACCAGCGCACTGGCCAACCACAGCGCCACGCGCCCGCCGATTCCGCGCCAGTGGGCCGACTCGGCGAAACGGACTGCCGCCTGCAAGTCGCCCTGACTGACCGCAGCCTCGCACAGCAGCGCCGTCACCCGCTCAGGCACGTCGCCTGTCGCCAATCGCGGTCGCACGACCGCCATCGCGTGCAGCGCACCGCCCATTGCAATCGCCGCGCGGGCCCACTGTTCTTCCTGTTCTGCCGAGGCGCGACCTTGGGCCACGGCTGGCTCGAGCAGCGCGCGCACTTGCGCGAACCGACCGGCCGCGTTGAAGAATTGCGCCAGCGCCGTAGGCGTGGTCATCCGCGCAAAGCGATTGCGCTGGGCCCGGGCGCGCTCCAAGGCCAGTGCAGGCGGTTCGCGCGCGGCCGACAGTGCCAACAGCTGCGCAAACTCGGGCTCGGCAAAAGCGTCGGGCTGTTCGCGCCACAGACCGGCCAGCAGCGCCAACGCGCCATCCAGGTCTCCGAGCTGTTGACGCGCAGCGGCCAGGCGCAAGACCAGTCTCGCATCGCGCGGAGCCGCAGCGAGACATGCGGCCAAGGTCTGCGCGAGCGGTTCGACCAGGCCGAGCCCTTCGTAGATCTCCGCCAGTTCTGTCAGCGCCGCAGTGTCGCCTTTTTGCCGCGCGCGCTCCAGTACGGCCACCAACTCGCCGGGCCGGCCGGCGCCGCGCAAAGCCTCGCGGATCATTTGCCGTTCGGCCGAAGCGGTTTCCGCGACCGAGAGGCTGCGCAACATGGAAGCGGCGCCGTCGAATTCGCCGGCCTCCAGAGCAATCTTGGCCAGCGGCACCACCAGTTCGCGCTTGGACCCGCGCTCGTGGACCGCATGACGCAAGTAGGCGCGCGCCTTGGCGGCAGCGCGGTCGCCGAGCGAGTGCGAACCCAGCTGCGCATGGGTCGGCACCAGCACGGGCACCAGGGCAAGCGCGCCGAGCACCAGCAAGGCCACCACGGCGTGCAACTGGCGCAGGGCCGGTGGGTCGTTCATCGACCGCCCCCTGCCGGTCCGGTCGGCGTCACCGCCGATGGCTCCGGCACCACCCGGTCCAGCGCAATCGTGGCGACGTAGGGCACAAACCCGGCATCGCGCTGCCTTCGGTAGATCGCGAGCGCGCCGTCGCGGTCGGCCGCGTCCCAGTAGTCCAGCGTGAACACCAGCATCCGCGGGTTGAGTGCCTTGGCGGCGGCCAGACGGTCCGTCGCCCAGCGGCGCTCGTCGTCGCGGCGCCAGCGCGCGGTCTTGGTAGCAAAATCCCAATCGGTCATCGACGACTCGACGGCGAACCACTGTACGGCCGGCGCGACCCGACCGGCCAGCGGAATTGCGCCGTTGACCAGCAACCGTGCGCCTGGGTGGCGTTGCTGCAGCCGCAACAACATCGCCACCGCCGCGTCAGCCATGCCTGCGTACCGCTTGGGGTCGGTGGTCTCCAGATGCAGGGCAGAATCCAAGGTGTCGAGAAAGAGGCCGTCAAAGCCGCGCGTCAGGATGGCCGTTGCCATCTCGTCGACCACCAACTCCTGCCAGCCAGTCTTGCGGATGTCGGCGAACCACGCGCCTTTCCAGTTCGGGTTCTCGGTCAGCAGCAGGCCACGGTCGCGGGCGGCGGCAAACTGCGGGCGCTGGTCGTTGAGCTCGCCCAGACTCAAATAGCCGAGCACTGTCGCGCGATTGGCCTTGACCACCGCAAGGTCGCCGGCATAGCCGGGATCCACCACCGCCACATCGTAGTTTTGCAGCAGTTCAGGCGGCGCGTCGGTGCCGTAGTAAGCGACCCAAGTGCGCGGCGGCAGCGGTTGCGCTGGCTTGCCACAAGCGGACGCGATGGCCAGCCACAGCAAGATCACGGCCAGGGGCACGAATCGGGGCCGGCAGGTCAGGACCCGTGTAAGAACAAGTCGATCGACACAGGTGCGGAGCGGAGCGGCG
>CAXRHS010000208.1:0-2012 GCA_964230235.1 Myxococcota bacterium | reverse complement strand
CACGGGCAAGACCATGCTGGTCGACGGCCTCGCCCACCACCTCGACCGCCCGATTCTCGAAATCGACGCCGGCCGCCTGACCGAGCAGGCCGATGTCGATGTGCAGCGGGCGCTGCTGTCGAGCCTGGACCAGGCCCGCCTCATCGATGCCATCCTGGTGCTGGACGGCGTCGACGGGTTGCTGGCCAAGGGCAATGCCAAGGTCGATGTCGTCCAGGAGGCGCTGCGAGGACACCCAGGGTTGGTCATCCTGACGTCGCGCGACACCGCCACCTTGGACAGCAACCTCGATCGCTTCGTGGTGCAGCGCTTGATGCTCGACACGCCGGGGCCGGCCGAGCGCAAGCGCATCTTTGATCTGCACTTGCCCGACGGCGTGGCGTTCGAGGATGACTCGGCGATCACGGCGCTTGCCGGCCAGTTCACCTTTCCGGGTGCGCTCATCCGCAACGCGATGCAGGTCGCGACCAACCGCGCCTTTGCGGTGTCGCCCGACGCGCCGGTCATTGGCGCAGAGTTGCTCAAGAAGGCCTGCTATGAGCAGATTCGCGCCAGCCTCGACGAGTACGCAGTTCGCAAGAAGGTAGGGCTGACCCTGCAGGACCTGATCGTGCCGCCCGAGACCCGCGACGACATCGAAGAGATGTTTGTCGCCGCGCGCCAGCGCTCTCACGTACTGCACAATTGGGGTTTCGCCCAGAAGATGAGCACCGGCAAAGGCATCGTCGCGCTGTTTTCCGGTGAACCCGGCGTCGGCAAGACCTTGTGCGCGACGATCCTGGCCAATGAGATGGACCAGCAGCTCTTCCAGATCGCGATTCCGCGCGTGATCAGCAAGTGGATCGGCGAGACCGAAAAGAACATCGAAAAGATCTTCGAAACCGCCAAGGCCAGCCACGGCATCCTGCTATTCGACGAGGCGGACTCGCTTTTTGCCAGCCGCACCAAGGTCGATTCGAGCGTCGACCGCTACAGCAACATGGCGACCAACATGTTGCTCCAAGAGATCGAGAACTTTGACGGCATCGTGATTCTGACCACCAACCTGGAAAAGAACATCGACAAGGCCTTTCAGCGCCGCATCGGTTTCAAGATCCACTTTCCGTTTCCAGAGGCGCCGTTTCGCGCCAAGATCTGGCGCACCTTGGTGCCAAAAACCTGCCCGGTGGACCCAACGCTCGACTGGGACGAGCTCGGTCGGCGCTTTGAACTGTCGGGCGGCCACATCAAGAACGCGGTGCTGCGCGCGGCTTACCAGGGTTCGGCGGACAACGACATCATGCGCTTCAAGCACTTTGAGTATGCGGCGCGGCAGGAATGCAAGAACGCCGGCAAGGTCTTTCGCAGCTCGGCGGGTGTCGGCGACCTGTTTTGACGCCAGTCGCCGCCGCGGGCGCCGTCCAGCTTGAGTCGCGGCGCCAGGTTGATAACGAATTGGCGCTATCGTTGAACGCTGTCGAACCCGGCGCGGTTGTCTTGCGGCCGCGGGCAGGTGTGCCGGTCGGCGGGCGTCATTGCTCGGTCGCGGTTTGGTCGGCAAACCGGTAGGGCAAAGCCCTGCAGCTATTGGCGAGAGCCAAAGACACACGACAGGCGCTCCGCCGCGGTGTCCTGCGTTTCCGCTTGCCACAACTTTGTCACGGCTGTACGCTGGCAGTCCCCCGCGCGGCAGGCCATGCCAGCAAGCCATTCGCCATCCACCAGCCCGACCTGGCTCCGCGCCATCGCGGTTGCCATGGCGTTGCCGCTTTTGGCGCAGGTCTTTGCGCTGTCGCTGGTCTGCTTGTGCGGCGGATGCCCGACCAGCAAGGCATGGGGCTTCGACGCCGTCGGCCGCGGCCATTCCTGTTGCCACGACGAGGATGAAGCGCCCGCAGCCATCGCTGAAGCCAGTCCATTCGAGCAGTTTGAGGCTGTGCCATGCGGCTGCGCCGACCATACGCCACCGCACTGGGTCGCGGACCGCGACGACCCGCCGTCTTTTCGCACGCCGGGCCATGCCACTTTGGCCG
>CAXRHS010000207.1:0-5429 GCA_964230235.1 Myxococcota bacterium | reverse complement strand
CGACTTGTCTTTGCATGGATCCCTACTCCACGTGCACCGCGTCCGCGACCTCCAACACCAGGCCCCCTTCGACAAACCCCGGCACGGGCGCCCGGCTGCGCCGCACCACCATCAACGTCCACGGTCGGGCAGCGGATCGCGGCGGCAACTGAGCCACCAGATCCGGCGGCAACGTAAACTCGCCGTCGTCGCGCGGCCGACAGCGCAGCCACACCGGCTCGTCCGAGGTCTCGCTGCCGGCCAGCAGTTCGAGGTCGGCGCGGCCATCGGCCGATCCCCAGCGCACCCGCAGTTCCCCGGGCGGCAAGCCGCGCACCAACCCGGTCTGCGGCGACGCGTCGCCCACAAACGAGATGCGCAAGGGCCGCGGCACCGGCAGCTCGGCCGTGAAGGCGGCAATGCCGTCACCGCCGGTCCCACTGAGCCGCAGCGTCCCGGCCGCCAAAAACCCGCGCCCGCGGTCGACCACCGCCTCGTAGCGCACCCCACGGGTGGCGTCGATAACCGCAGGCAACAACCGAATCTGCAAAGGCAATCCGAGAGACCCGGCCCGCAATTCGAGGTTGCCGACATCCATCAACTGAATCCAGCTCGCCGGCCGGGTGTCCGACGTCGGCTCTCGGGTGGCACCCGCACTGCCCTGACGCACGCAAGCATCCAACTGGGGTGCCGCGTCGCTGGCGGTGCGACCGCCGACCAGGGCCTGGACAATCGGCCGGTCGCGCGGATCGGCATCGGCAAATACCGCGACCGCACGCAGCCGGTCCTCACTGGACTCCGCTTTGCCAAACTCCGGCCGGCCATTGTCGAAGCGCACCACGATACTGGCCATCTTGGTGCGCAGCGCAAACGCCGGCTGGGGCGGTGCGTGGGTCTCGGCGTCCTCCACGACCGGTCGGTCGCAGGCAACCGCCAGCGCAACTGCCAGGATCCACACTCGCCACCTTCGCGCCATGCGGCGATGATGGCACAGACTGGGCCGCGATGGCACAATCGCCGGCCCGGCACCGGTCGCGGTCCGGTAGCTGGGACCATGCGCATCATCGCCGGAACCGCCAAGCGCTGCCGCCTCGACGCCCCGCCGGGTCTGGCCACCCGACCGACCAGTGATCTGGTGCGCGGTGCGGCGTGCAGCCAGATCGGCGGCTTCTTGCCCGGTGGCACCGTGCTGGACCTGTGCGCGGGCACCGGCGCCGTGGCCTTGGAAATGCTGTCGCGCGGCGCCGATCAGGCGGTGGCGGTCGAGCACGACGCGGCCGCGCTGCTGTGCATCCACAGCAACGCCGCGCGGGCCCGGCTGGCCGACCGCTTGCAGGTGCGCGCCCAGGACGCGCTCAGCGCGCTGGCGCAACTGGTCGAGGCGGGTCAAGCCTTTGACCTGGTGTGGTTCGACCCGCCGTGGTCGGCGGGTCTGGAGCGCGAAGTGCTGACCGCCTTGGGCCGCGGCGCGCTGGTGCGGCCGGGTGGCGACCTGTTTGTCGAAAGTGCGGCGCCCCTGGATCCGCCCCTGTACGACCGCTGGTTTGCGCTTTTGGACGTTCGCCGCTACGGCGCCGGCCACCTGACGCGCCTGGAGCCGCTGGAACGCCCGTGAACGAACCATCCTTGGCCGCCGACCTGGACCTGGCCAGCTACGATTTCGAGTTGCCGGCCGACCGCATCGCCCAGTACGCGGTCGAACCCCGCCACGCTGCACGGCTTTTGGTGAACACCCCCGGCGCCGAACCGCGCGACGCCACCATGTGGGATCTGCCCGAGGTGATGCTGGCCCGCTATGGCCGGCCGCCGCTGCTGGTCGTCAACGACACCCGCGTGGTACCGGCGCGGCTGCTGGCGCGCAAGCAAACGGGTGGCAAGGTCGAGTTCTTGCTGGAGCACCCGTTTGGCCCAGACGGCAACGGGCTGACCGGCCACAGCACACTGTACAAATCGTCCAAGCCGCTGCGCGCTGGCCAGCAACTGGTGCTGGAGGGCGGCGGCGGCGTCGAGGTGGTTGCCGTCTTGGGCGAGGGCCGGGCGCGCATCGACCTGCACGGTGCCGCGACGCTGGGCGAATTGCTCGACCGCTGCGGCCACGTTCCGCTGCCGCCCTACATCCGCGGCGGGGTTGACCAGCCCGAGCTCGACCGGCCGCGCTACCAGTGCGCGTGGGCGCACCAACCGGGCGCCGTGGCGGCCCCCACCGCGGGCCTGCATTTCTCGCCGCAATTGCTCGCCAGGCTGGCGGCAGCCGGAATCGAACGCACGGCCGTGACCTTGCACGTTGGTCCGGGCACGTTCTTGCCGGTGCGGTCGGACGACCTGCGCGGCCATCGCGTCGCTGCCGAACGCTACGAACTGTCGGCCCAGACCGCCGCTGCGCTTGCCCAAGCCCGCGCCGAAGGCCGCCCGGTGGTGGCAGTGGGCACCACGGTCACCCGCGCACTGGAGCACGCGGCCGCGCAGTCCAGCGACGGGCGGCCGGCCGCCGGCCAGGGCTGGGCGGACCTGACGATCTTGCCCGGCCACCACTTTGCGGTGGTGCAGGGCTTGCTGACCAACTTTCACCTACCCAGGTCGAGCCTTTTGGTGTTGCTGGCCGCCTTTTGGGGTCGGACGCGGGTGCTGGCGGCGTATCAGGCGGCGGTCGCGCGCGGCTACCGGTTCTATTCGTATGGCGATGCCGGCTTTTTTGGGTGACCTCGGTCGCCGTTTCTGGCAACTCGGTCGATGCGGCGGCAATTGTGCCGGGCTTGCGCGGGCCTGACTTGCCGTGCTACTGGCGCGCCCCATGGTCACGGTCGAGCTCACCCGCCACTTGTACACGTTCTTCCCGCATCTGCAGGGTCAGGCGATTGCCGTGCAGGCCGCCACCATCGGCCAGGTGCTCGCGGAACTGGAGAAACTGGCGCCGGGCATCGGCTTTTACCTGTGCGACGAGGCGGGGCGCCTGCGGACGCACGTCAACGTGTTCATCGGCAACGACATGATCCGCGATCGCCGGCGCTTGAGCGACGCGGTCGGGGCCGGCGACAAGGTCACCATCCTTCAGGCGCTGAGCGGGGGCTAGGATGACAGGGCCAAAGGGCGATCGCATCTGGGTAGGCACGCGCAAGGGCACGTTCGTGGTCGAAAAATCGGCCGACGGCTGGCACACGCGTCTGGTCGGCCACGCCGGCGTCGGCGTCAACTACGTCGCGCGCGACCCCTACACCGGCCGCATCTGGGCGCTGCTTGGCCACGGCCACTGGGGCGCCAAACTGTCGGTCAGCGACGACGGCGGCGCCACCTGGGCCGACGCGAAGAACCAGATCAAGTACCCGGCGGGGGCCAAGTACATCGCCCAGGACATGTTCGAAGACAGCGAAAGCGAGTACGGCGTCGGCTGGAAAATCTCGACCAAGCCGGCGACGCTGCTCAAGCTGTGGAGCATCGGCTTTGGTCCCGGCGGCCACGTGTGGGTCGGCACCATCCCCGGCGGCTTGTTCCACAGCACCGATGGCGGCGACACCTTCAGCCTGAACCTGCCGCTGTGGAACCACGACTCGCGCGGCGGCGACCTGTTCGACGGCCCCAACACCAACCCGGACGGCAGCCCCAAGGTCACCACCTGGTTTGGCACCCCGGCATCGGAGGGCGAGTTTGCAGCCGGCATCCACTCGATCGTGGTCGACCCGCGCAACCCCGACCGGGTGCTGGTCGCGGTGTCCACAGCCGGCGTCATCGAGACCTCGGACGGCGGCAAGTCGTGGCGCAGCCGCAACAAGGGCATGCGCAACGAGAACTCGCCCGAGCCAGAGGCCGAGTGGGGCCACGACACCCACTACATCGACCTGTGCCCCGGTGCCCCCGACCACGTCTGGCAGCAAAACCACGTCGGCATCTACTACAGCAGCGACGGCGCCGAGAACTGGCAGGCGGTCAGCAAGGCCGGCAACCGCGTGCACTTTGGTTTTCCGGTGGCGGCCGATGACAGCGACGGCAAAACGGCGTGGGTGGTCCCCGGTCGGTCGGACCAGCAGCGCATGGCGGTCGATGGCGGATTGATGGTGGCGCGCACGACCGACGGCGGCCAGTCGTGGACTGAACTGCGCAATGGGCTACCGCAGCAGAACGCCTATGACGTGGTGTACCGCCATGCGCTCGACCAGTCGGCCGGCGCGGTCGCGTTTGGCAGCACCACCGGCAACCTGTACGTCAGCGACGACCGCGGCGATTCGTGGGCTGCGGTGGCCAACAACCTGCCGCCGATCTACTCGGTGCGGTTTGGGTGATCTGCTGCGCGTGCGGCAATCAGTCGGCGCGATCCTTGCTTTGCCGCAAAAGCGCAGCTAGATGGGCGACGGCAAGCAGGTCCTTGGGGCGACCGACAGCGCGCTTGACCTCAATCAGCGTGGGCAGGTCGAGCACGCGGACTCGGGTCGCGCCGATGGGCATTTCAAGGGTATGCGGCAAGAGTTGCTGGTAATCGCGCCCGTCGTTCAACTGCCCAAGCATGTCCAGTGGCCCAAGGCGGGTCGAAAACAGCAGGGCGCCCCTGCCGTCGAGGTGGGTGTGGTCCGGCCGCAGCTGGCGGTTGGCCAGATCGAAGCGAAACCGCGCGTCCAGGTTGGCCAGAAGCGGTAGCAACCGTCGAGTTGCGTCTGGGCCAACCTTGCGCACCACATCCACATCGAGCGTGCCGAGCATGGACCCGTGCAGCGCCGCGGCCGCACCGCCGATGACAATGCAGTCGATGTCGGCGCGCGCGAGTTCGGCGAGCAACGCAGCCGGGTCAGCGACTTTGGGATGCATCTTGGCCCGCCGCCCACAGCAGGGCCATGTTGCGCGCGCTGTCCAAACGCTCGCTGGGCTGCAGCGCGAGCATGTACTCGACAAGGGAAAAATCGACGTCGTCGGCCATCTGCAGCAGTTCCGGGTCCTCACGGGCTAGCCGATCGATCACTTCGGCGGCACGCACGGGATCCACGAGCGCCAGGTGTGCGCGTGTGGTGGGCAGCAATCTTTGCGCCGGTGTGGTGCCTTGGGCCATGGAACCTGAAACGAGCGCAGCCGCTTGCCGCTCGCCAATTGTGGCCGATGGGCAGGCAGGCGGCAAGTGTGGTGGCCATGCTGGGCGGACAGGGCACACCAAGTGCAAGCCAACCTGCTGCGATTGGTGGGACTCTTTCCGTTCGTCATCGCTCCGCCTGCGCCGCAACCCTAGCCGAGCCACTCCGCCGGCACGCCATTGCGCAGGACCTCAAGCATCGCGGCTTCGGGCGACCCCGGCACCGGCTCGTGGTCATACGCCCATGCGGCGTGGGCCGGCATCGACATCAGAATCGACTCGATGCGGCCACCGGTGCGCAGCCCGAAAAGGGTACCGCGGTCCCACACCAGGTTGAACTCGACGTAGCGACCGCGCCGCAATAGCTGCCACTGCCGCTCCGGATCGGTCCACGGCCGGT
>CAXRHS010000206.1:0-2243 GCA_964230235.1 Myxococcota bacterium | reverse complement strand
CACGACGCCTTGTAGTTGCCGCCGTTGTAGCCGGTCGCAATCGAATAGATGACGTGTGGATTGTTGTAGTTGTGGTCGCCGAGGTTGCAGCAGCCTTCGTCCGTGCCACTGTAGGTTTTGCCACCATACGTCATGGACCAGGTCATCTTCTTATTGCCAACCTTGGTCGTCGTATCGAAATTATTGATGTCGTCGATCTTGCCAAACCGGTGGGGGTTGGTGCTGCCGCAGCTGAGCCAGAACTGGTCGGTGTACAAGGCCTTGATGGCCGCATCCGACAGCTTGGCGCAGCCCGACTGCCCCGGCGAACTCAAGCCACCCACCGCGTTGGCGTCGATGTGGCACCAGGATCCGCCGACCATGCGCGCCGCCAGGGTCCAGCCGCCGCCGTTGTTGGTCATGTCGCAATACGTCTGGACAGCCGGCTGACCGGGCGGCATCACCCAGTAGACGGCATCTTTGCTGCTGGGCACCTTTTCGAGGATGTCCTTGCACGACAGGCCGGGATTGTCCGCAGTGCCGACCCCTTGAATGGCCAAGGCATACCAGCCCTTGCCGTTGCAAATATAGAGTGCTTTGTCCTTGCTGTTGGCGTAAGTGTACCCAAACGCGGCAGAATCGCACTTGAAGGGGTGAGTGGCCGCGACCGGGTATTGGAACCCGCCCTGCGCCTGCAACACCCCGGTCGCCGCGACTTTCTTGCTCGACAGCGTGCCGACTTCGATGGACCACGCGTTGATCTTGCCGTCTTTGCCGCCGAAAGTGCCGGCCAGATCTGCGACCTGCAAGGACCAGATGCCCTTTGGGTTCTTGCCAATCCACGGCGCGAGGTCGCCTGCAACCAGCTTGTCACCGGCCTTGTAGGTCGCCTTGATGCTGGTGCCGGAGCCGCCCTGGTCGTAGAGCTTGTACGAAGCGCCGGCCGGGTCGAAAAGGGTGACCCGCAACTTGCTGATGTCGCTGTTGGCGAGGTCAAGGGCAACCGTCAGCGACTCTGCCAGTCCGAAATCGGGCACATCGATGGCGTCTGTGACCCCGGCTGGAAAGGCATCGGCGATGTCGATTGGCGCCTTGGCGCTCGCCGCCGTCTCCTTGAACTGGTTGGTCAAAAGGCCGTTGCTGATCTCGTTCAAGCCGTCGGCCGGCAGGTTGGCCACCGAGACGCCGCCGTCTGCGCATTCCAAGCTACCGTCGGCTTTGAAGCCCTTGACCAAAAGCCCGGTGCCGCACGCTGCGCCAACCTTGGGCAGCACGGGAAGGCCAAGCAGGTCCTTGTATTGGCCGGTCGAGGCGACGTCGGCCAGCTGCGGCACGTTGCTCAGGTCCTTGTAGCTGCCAGAGGCGGCGACTTTCGACAAGGCCGACGCTTGCACGTAGTTCGCGAGATCGCTCGCCTTTGCGTAGTCGGCAAGGGCCTTGGGGTCCAACTGCCCGGCGCCGATGCAGCCCGAGCAGTCGATGCCTTCCGCTTTGGCAGCGCGCAGTGCAAACGCAACCGAGCCCAGGGTCTTGCGGGGCAGTTCGGGATCATTGCCCACGGCGACGCCCAGCCACGCCTCCGCCAGGGTCGCCAATGCGGCTTGTGGAATCGGATTGACGGCGCCCAGCGCAGCCGAAAATTGGCCCGACTTGACGGTGACGACGATGGGGCCCTCTTTCCAAGCGCTCGCCCCGCCCTGCGCCTGGCCGTACAGCGCGAACGTCAACGCATAGTCGCCGTCGACGGCAGATCCGCCTCCGGAGGCTGACACGGCACCTTGGACAGCCAGTTGGCTGGGAACCGCGGCGCCGGCTGACGACGCAACGAGGGCAAAGGTGGCCGCGATTGCGGCAAGGCGGCACAGGTCTCTCATGGCGCGAATTCCGCAGCGGCAAATGCCGTTGCGCGGATTATCGGGGGTGCGGCAGGCGGGTGCAAGCCCGATTGCTCGCCGCTACGCCCGTCCCTGCGCCAGCGCCACCACCCGTTGCGCCAGCGCGAGGCTGGCCGTCAAGCCCGGCGACTCGATGCCAATCAGGTTGATCCAGCCCGGCAGTCCGCGCTCCGCCTCGTGGCGCACGTAGAAGTCGGCCACGCGGTCGGTCGCCAGCTTGGGGCGGATTCCGGCATACGCCGGTTGCAGTTGGTCGAGGCGCAGGCCCGGCAGAAAGCGCGCTGCGGACTGGTGAAAAGTCGCGGCGCGATCCGCCTCGACCGCAAAGTCGTCGAGGTCGCGCGCCGCCTGCACATCGGGCCCCAGGCG
>CAXRHS010000205.1:0-7434 GCA_964230235.1 Myxococcota bacterium | reverse complement strand
CAGGCGGGTGCGACGGCTGCGGGTCTGGTCGGCGGATTCGCCCCAAGTGGGCAGCGCCTTTTGGCGGTCGAGGCGGCGGCGCTCCGACTTGCTGCGCACCACCAGCAGGTCGGGGTCGAGGTCAGCGTCGGGCGGCGGTTCAGTGGCCATACCGTTCAGCAAAGTCGTCGTACTTGCCAGCAAAGTCAAGGATCTCGCCGTCTTTGATGTACCAGATGCGGGTGCAGGCTTCGCTCAACAGGTTGCGGTCGTGGGTGGCGACGAAAAGCGTGCCCTTGAACTCGGCCAGACCTTCGGCCAACGACGAACAGCCTTCCAGGTCCAAGTGATTGGTCGGCTCGTCGAGCACCAAGGTATTGAACTTCAAAAGCATTAGCCGGCTGAACAGCATCCGAACCCGTTCGCCGCCCGACAAGGTTGCCGTTGGCTTCTGGCCCTCGTCGCCGCGAAACAGCATGCGACCGAGCAGCCCGCGCACCTCTTCCAGGTCGGCCTTGGGCTTGAAGTCGTGCAGCCACGAGTCGATGGTCTTGCCCGGCTCAATGCTCGACTCGTGTTCTTGCGGCATGTAGCCGACTTGCACCTCGTGACCTGGCTCCAGGCGGCCGCTCGTCGGCTTGAGGTCGCCCACCAGCATGCGCAACAGCGTGGTCTTGCCCACGCCATCCTTGCCCAAGACACCGATGCGTTCGCCGCGGTTGACGTGGGCCCGGAACGGCGCAAACACGTTGCCGCTGCCATAGTCCTGCGCGAGGTGCTCAAAGTCGAACACGTGCTTGCCGGACTCGCGGCCGACGTCAAAGCGGATGAACGGCCGCGCAATGTTGCTGCGCTTGATGTCGCTCGGCTGCAGCTTTTCGATGAGTTTCTTGCGCGACTGCACCTGGGTGGCGCGGGTGCCGGCGCTGAACTTGGCAATGAAGTCTTTGAGATCGCTAATCTTCTTGTCGCGCGCGGCGTTGAGCTGCAATTGCCGTTCGCGCATGGCCGCCTTGGTGCGCACCATGTCGTCGTAGTTGCCCGGGGAGGTGATGATGGTCTCGTAGTCGATGTCGGCGATGTGGGTGCAGATGTCGTTCAGAAAGCGCCGGTCGTGCGAGATCACGATCAGCACGCCTTGGTAGCTCAACAGAAACTCCTGCAGCCACTCGATGCTGTCGAGGTCCAAGTGGTTGGTCGGTTCGTCGAGCAGCAGGCAATCCGGCTGACCAAACAGCGCCTGCGCCAGCAGCACGCGCAGCTTGAAGCCGCCCGACAGCTCGCGCATCGCCAGCTGGGCCTTGTCCTGGTCCAAGCCCAAGCCCTGCAGCAACTCTTCGGCCTCCGACTCCGCCATGTAGCCGTTTTCTTCGGCGATGATCCCTTCCAACTCTGCTAGCTTCATGCCGGCCTCGTCGCTGTGATCGCCGGACTCGTAGATGGCCTTTTGCCCTTGCAGCGCCTGCCACAGCGCAGGGTTGCCCATGATCACCGTGTCGATGGCGGTGTGGTCGTCGTACAGGGTGTGATCTTGCTTGAGGAACGCTGTCTTGCGTGGCCGCGACACCGTGCCTTTGTCGGGGTCCAGGCCGCCGTCGAGGATTTTCATAAACGTGGACTTGCCCGCGCCGTTCGGTCCCGACAGACCGTAGCGGTTGCCGGGCGCGAACGCGGTCGAGACGTCGATGAAAAGCTTCTTGCCGGCGTAGGTCTTACTGACTTCGGAAACGGTCAACATTTTGGAATCGTTCACTTTTTAGTGCGGCAGGGGCCGCGGGGGCGCGCATGCTAGGGCAGGGTGGGCGGGTTGTCACGGGCCGGGCGCGATCCCGGATCCGGCGCTTTCGGCGCATCTCTGCGTTGTCACTGCGCTCCGGTGCTCAACGACCTTGAAGGTCGCCTCCGCTGCGGTGCTCGCTCCGCCTTGATCTGCATCCGAAATCGCCGGCCCGACCGAAGTTATTGCCGTATTTGGAGCGATCGGCGGGCGGCCATCGCAGTCGGTGCATGCCCGTCGGCACCCGCGGTTGCGGGGCATGTGCGGTTGCCCATTGCAGGGCTTGAGGCGGATTGCCCGAGCATCTGCGCCTACGCCACCGCCAACCGAAACCCGGCCTCGCCGTCCAGCTCACACCGCAGCGCCAGTTCACCCGTCAACAACCGCCACAACCGCGGCGCGACCAGATCCCGGCGCCAACCGTGCAGGCCCGCATGGTCGGCCAGTTCGTCGCACGACGCTGGGCTCTCGCGCAGGGCCTCAATCAGCGTTTCGCGCTTGGTCAGCAACTGTGGCGCAATGCCGCTCTCGCTCGCCAGTTCGCCGACCAGAAGCATCGCGGCGCTGGCCACGGCTTCGAGCTGCGGCGGCGGCGGCGGCCGGCCCGGCGGGCGCTTGATCGGGTTGGCCAACCCGGTGGCGACCGCTTGCACCCACTTTTCGGCGAACTTCTGGATGGCCCTGGTCTGCAAGCGCCGGTCGCCGTAGATCTCCTTGGCACTGCGCGGTTTGGCCCGCGCCAGCGCCACCAGTGCCTCGTCGGTGATCAAGAAGTGCGGAACCACATCTTCCTGCTGTGCCATGGTCTCGCGCAGCGCCGCAACCGCGTACAGCACGCCGGCCTCGCCGGGATCCATGCGGCGGGCGCCCGCCACCCGATCGCCCGCGGTTGCCGGGTCGCGGTCGTACGCGCGGGTGTCGGACAGGGCCGCGCATTCTTCGTCCAGCCACTGGGTGCGGCCGAGCTCTGCGAGCCGGCGCGCCTGTTCGGTGTGCACCTGCAACAGGTAGGCGACATCGTTGCCCGCGTACTGGCGGAGCTTGGGCGGCAACGGTCGCTGGTTCCAGTCCGCCATCTGCTCGCCCTTGGCCAGCGGCACCCCGGTCACGCGTTGGACCAGGTGCGCAAGGCCCATCTGCAAGCCGCAGCCCAGGAACGCGGCGGCGACCTGGGTGTCGAACACCCGCTCAAAGCGGGCGTCGTAGGCCTGCCAAAGGATGCGGAGGTCGTTTTTGAGCGCGTGGCCAATGACCAGCGCACGGCCCGTCGCCAGCTGCTGCACGAATGGTCGCAGGTCCAGCGCCAGCGGGTCGAGCAACCACAGCCCGTCGACGGTCGCCACCTGCAACAGCATCAACCGCGGGTAGTAGCTGCGTTCACCGTGAAACTCGGTGTCGATCGCGACCCGGTCGGCAGCGGCCACCGCCGCAGCGACGGCAGCAAGTTGATCAGAGCGGTCACACAGCGGCGGAGCGACGGGCTGGCTGGGCGCGGGCGGCGACATGGTCCAATCCAACGGCCGGCGCGCGACCGCAAGCCGTACCGTAGCACAGGGGGCGATCCCGGTGTACAGTACCGGTTTAGACCGCGCCAGCCAGGGAAAAAGCGATGACTGCACCCGATCCCGCCGCCGAAACCGCGCCCCGTTTTGAGGACCTGGTCGGTGAACTTGAGAAAATCGTCGGCCAGCTCGAATCGGGCCAGTTGCCGTTGGAGCAGAGCCTGAGCGCGTTTGAGCGCGGCATGGGCCTGTCCAAGCAGGCGGCGGCCATTCTGGATGCTGCGGAGCTCAAGGTCGAACAGTTGGCCGGCACCGCGGCGGCACCGCGCACGGAACCCTTCGAACCGCGCTGATCCCTTGGCGATTGCCCGCCTGCGCCTGGACGCGCTTTTGGTCGCGCGCAGCCTGGCTGACGACCTGCGCACGGCCCAGGCGCTGGTGCTGGCTGGCGAAGTCGTGGTCGGGGATCACCGCGCCGACAAGCCCGGGCAGTTGATCGCCGCGGACGCCGTCGTCCGCCTCAAGAACCCCCCGGGTCGCTATGTGTCGCGCGGCGGCGACAAACTGGCTGGCGCGCTTGACGCTTTGGCGATCGATGTGGCCGGCTTGCACTGTGTCGACGTTGGCGCCTCGACCGGCGGGTTCACCGATTGCCTGCTGCAGCGCGGCGTGGTGGCCGTGGTCGCAGTAGATGTCGGCCGCGGCCTTTTGCACGAACGCCTGCGCCAGGACCCGCGGGTGGTGGTGCGCGACCGCACCCATGCGCGCGATCTGCACGCCGCCGATCTCCCGTTTGCCCCCGACCTGTTGGTGGCCGACTTGAGCTTTATCGGCCTGCGTCCGCTCATGCCCGGCCTGCTGGCCTGTGTGCGGCCTGGCGGGGCCTTGCTGCTGATGGTCAAGCCGCAGTTTGAGGCCGAGCGCGGCGAAGTGCCCGCTGGCGGCGTCGTCGCCGATCCCGAACTGTGCGCGGCCATCGTCGGCAGGGTGCAAGCCACCGCGCACGCCGCGGGTGCCGAAGTGCTCGGATCGGCGCCTGCTGGCGTTGCCGGCCCCAAAGGCAACCGCGAAGTGTTTCTGTGGTTGCGCCGGCCTGCCGCAGTAGACTAGTGATATCAACGATCTGAATAAAGCCCCCCACCCTGTTGGTGACACTGCGCGGCCACCTTGGCTACCATCGCCGCCGATGAGCCGATCACCCACGCTACTCGATATCCCCGCCGCCGCCAGCCGCCCATTCTTGTCGCTGGTCGTTCCGGTCTACAACGAAGAAGAGTCCATCGGCCCGATGCACGAGGCGGTCGTGGCGGCCCTGGAGCCGTGGGGCAAGTCCTGGGAGGCCATCTACGTCGACGACGGCAGCAAAGACCGCTCGTTTGATGTGCTGCGCGGCCTGGGCGAAAGGGACCCGCGGGTAAAAGTCGTGCGCTTTCGGCGCAACTTCGGCCAGACCGCGGCAATGGCGGCTGGATTCGCCCACGCCGCAGGTGAGGTCATCTGTCCCATCGACGCGGACCTGCAAAACGATCCCGGTGACATTCCGATGCTGGTCGCCAAGCTCGACGAGGGCTATGACCTGGTGGCCGGCATCCGCGAAAAGCGCCAGGACAAGGCGCTGACGGTCGTCATCCCGTCGCGCATCGCCAACCGCATCATCGCGCGGGTGACCGGAGTCGAACTTCGCGACAACGGTTGCACGCTCAAGGCCTTTCGCGCCGAAGTGCTGCACGACGTGCGCCTGTACGGCGAGGCCCACCGCTTTATCGCAGCCTTCGCGGCGATGGCCGGGGCGCGCATCGCGCAGTTGCCCGTCCGCCACCACGCCCGGCGCTGGGGCCAGAGCAAGTACAACCTGTCCAAGACTTTTCGGGTGGTGCTCGACCTCATCACCGTGCGGTTCCTGCTCGCCTACGCCACCAAGCCGACCTACTTTTTCGGTCGGTTCGCGTTCGGGTGCTTCGGCCTGGGCGGCGCGGCGCTGCTGTGGACCCTGGTGCAGCGGTTTGGCTTTGGCATCTTCGTCAAAGATCAACCGATGTTCCTGGTTGGCATCTTTTTCCTGCTCAGCGGCATGCAGCTGCTTTTGTTTGGCCTGCTCGCCGAACTGAACATGCGCACCTACTACGAAAGCCAGGGCAAGCCGACCTACTTCGTGCGCGAACGCATCAACGTCGGCACCCCCAGCCGCGGCTAAGGAAGACCCAGAACATGTGTGGCAGTGCCGGGCTGGTCTCGGTGCGGCCCGAGCGGGTGGATCCCGACGCCGTGGCGCGGGTTGCGGCCATGCGCGACCTGCTGCATCACCGCGGTCCCGACGATCGCGGGCTGTGGCGCGACCCGGTGGCGCCCGCCGACGTCGCCAGCCAGGGCGGCTGCGTGCTCGGCTTCGCGCGTCTGTCGATTGTCGACCTGGCCGGCGGCCACCAACCGATGGGCAACGAAGACGGCGCGGTGCAGATCGTCTTCAACGGCGAGATCTACAACCACCTGGAATTGCGACGCCAATTGGAGGCCGCGGGCCACCGCTTTGCCACCCGCAGCGACACCGAAGTGCTGGTCCACGGCTGGGAGGAGTGGGGCACCAGTCTTTTGCAGCGCTGCAACGGCATGTTCGACCTGGCCATCTGGGACGGTCACCGCCGGCAGCTGCTTTTGGCGCGCGACCGCTTTGGCAAGAAGCCGCTGTTTGTCGGCGTGTGCGATCACGGCGATACGCTGGTTTTTGGCAGTGAGCTCTCGGCGGTGCGCGCCCACCCGGCGGTGGACGACACCATCGACCCGCACGGGCTGCTGTCGCTGTTGGTGCTCGACTTCGTGGCCGCGCCGCGGTCGATGGTGCGGCAGGTGCACGCCATCGAGCCGGGCGGGTTCTGGCTGTGGAGCGCCAATGGCGGCAAGCCGATCCTGACCCAAGGCTTGTGGCATCCGCCGCGGCCGGCCGATGTGGATCTGGCGCCAACGGACCCGGCGGCCGCCCAGGCCCAATTGCAGCGCCTGCTGATTGTCGCCACCGAACGCCGCCTGATGGCCGAGGTCCCGCTCGGCATCTTTCTTTCCGGCGGCATCGATTCGTCGCTGGTGGCGTGGGCGGCGGCGCAAACGCGGTCGGCCGGCGACATCGACACCTTTGCCATCGGCTTTGACGACCCCAGCTTTGACGAAGCCAGCCACGCGCGCGCCGTCGCGCGACACCTCGGCACCCGCCACCACGAGCGGGTGCTGACTGCGCAAAAGAGCCTGGCGTTGCTGCCCGAAGTGCTGGCGCGCCTGGACCAACCGCTGGCCGACCCCAGCATCGTGCCGACCTGGTTCTTGTGCGGGTTTGCGCGCGAAAAAGTGACCGTGGCTTTGGGCGGCGACGGCGGCGACGAGTGGTTCTTGGGCTACCCGAGCTTTGCCGGCCACCGCGTGGGCCGGGCGTGCGACGCGCTGGGCGTGTCGCTGTTGCACCGGCCGTTGCAAGCCATGGTTGATCGCCTGCCGGTGTCGCACCAGAACTGGAGCTTGGACTACCAGGCCAAGCGCTTTGTGACCGGCCTGGGACAACCCTTGGGCCTGCGCCACTTTGCCTGGATTGGCGGATGGCCGATCGACAGGGCGCGCACGCTGCTGACCCCTGACGCGCAAGCGGCCTTGCAAGGCGTGGACGACAGCGCAGGCCCGGGCCGGCCCGAACTGGCCTTGCAGGTGGACCAGACCTGGCAAGCGTGGCGGCTGCCGGCGCGCGACGATTTCGACGCCCTGGCCGGCCTGTATGCGCGCTACTACCTGGCCGATGGGGTGCTGCAAAAGGTCGACCGGGCGTCGATGGCGCACAGCCTCGAAGCGCGCGCGCCGCTGCTCGACCCGGACCTGGTCGCGTTTGCGCGGGCCCTGCCGACCGACCACAAGCTGCGCGGCCGCACCGCCAAGTGGGCTTTGCGGCAACTGGCCGCCGACAAGCTTCCCGCCGACATCGTGCAGCGACCGAAAAAGGGCTTTGGGGTGCCGCTTGGCGCGTGGCTGCGCGGGCCGCTGCAGGCGTGGATGCGCGAGGTGCTGGCTCCGCATCGGGTGCAGCAAAGTGGTCTTTTGGAGGCGACCGCCGTCGCCCGCCTGGTCGAAGAACACGTTGCCGGCAAGGTCGATCACCGCAAAGTCTTGTGGGCGCTGCTGACCTTTGAGGCGTGGCGGCAG
>CAXRHS010000204.1:0-3035 GCA_964230235.1 Myxococcota bacterium | reverse complement strand
CAAAACGGCGCCCGCCAAGGACGCCGCCAAGGAGCCGGAAAAGCCCAGGCCACTGCCTGATCTCAACCGCGCGTGGCAAGCCGCTGCCAGCGGGTTCCTGTACGCGCTCGACCCGCACTCGGCGATTATTCCGCGCAAGGCGTGGGACGACTCGACCGACAAGACCCAGGACTCCAGCTTTGAAGGCATCGGCGCGGTGCTGACCCAACGCGACGACCAAACCATCGTCGAGAACCCGATGGAAGGCCGCCCCGCCTGGCGCGCCGGCATTCGCGCCGGCGACGTCATCCAGAAGGTCGACGGCAACGACGTTGGCGGCATGGTGCTCAACAAGGTCGTCAAGCTGATCCGCGGACCGCGCAACACGCAGGTCAAGTTGACCATCACCCGCGAGAGCGACCCGGAGCCCAAAGAATATGTCATCACCCGCGAGAACATCGAGATCAAGAACGTGGACGGCAAGCTGTTGCCAGACACGCCGGGGGTTGCACACGTCAAGATGACCGGGTTCATTCCAAACAGCACCAAAGACTTGCGCGCGATGATCGACAAGCTGGCTGCCCAGGCGCCCGAAGGCAAGCTCAAAGGCCTGGTGCTCGACCTGCGCGGCAACTCGGGCGGCTTGCTCAACAAAGCCATCGAGATCGGCGATGCGTTCATGTCTGCCGGCCGTATCGTCAGCGTGCGCAGCCGCGGTCGCGACGAAGAGGTGCACGAGGCTTCCAATCGGCCGACGGACTACACCTTTCCGCTGGTGGTGTTGGTCAACGATGGCTCGGCGTCGGCGTCCGAAATCGTGGCCTCGGCGCTGCAAGACAGCGGCCGCGCGCTGGTCATCGGCGCGCGCACTTTTGGCAAGGCCAGCGTGCAGACGCTGTACGAGCCGGCGCTGCACTACGACTACTACATCAAACTGACGGTCGCTCGCTATTACGCGCCGAGCGGCTACACCTTGCAGGTCATTGGCGTGCAGCCCGATGTCGAGGTCGCTCCGCATGTCGATGGCAAGATGCCGGTGGGCTTCCGCGAAGAGAACCTCAACAACCACCTGGTGCCGTTGCAGGGCCGCAGTCCGTCGCCGTGGCAAGCGATTCTGCCGGAGTTGGAGCAGTGCGTGAGCACGACGGGCAAGGCCGATGCGGTGGCCAAGAAAGACCCGAAGCCGCAAATCCAGCCGGATTACCAGCTTTTGCGCGCTGCCGACTACATCATGTGCCTGGGCAAGCGCGCCAAGCCGACCGCAAACTGATTTGCGCCTGCCGCGTGCCAAATCGCAAGCACCGTAGTAGCCTGCGCGCCACGCCCGAGTTCGGGTCCGCGTGCGGCGAACATGACCGACAGCAATCCAGACGTTTCTGCCGCGGCAGGCGAGCCCGCGCTCAGCCTGCAGGCGCTGGCCGCCCAGGTCGCGGCGCTGACCGCTCGCGTTGCAGCGCTTGAGGCCGCCCAGCCGACAGGCGCCGCGGCAAGCCCGGCACTCGGTGGGTCCGCTGCTGCTGTCGTCGCCGCGGTCGCCGCACCCACCGCGCCGGTGCCCGACGCCGTCACCGAGTTGCGGCGATTGATGCAGGCCTTGTTCGCGCTCGGCTTGCAGACGGTCGGGCTCGAAGGCGAGGCGGCCGAGGCGCAATTCGAGGCCTTCAAGGCGCTGGTCCACACCGATCGGCAGGGTTCGCCGCTGCTCAACACAGAGCTTCGCCGCTACAAGTGGGCGCCTTTTGTCGGCCGTGTGCGCGACTACCTGGCCGATCCGGCGTCTGCTGGCTCGTTTGACTTTGAGCGCTTGATTCCGGACCGCATCGATCCGCGCACCGAGGCGGTCAAAGCCCACGTGCTGGTGCGGCATGGTCGCCGCATGGCGCCGCCGGTGACGTTTCGGCGCGATCCGAATGCCGGCGGTGCGTTTCGCATTGAGGCGATGTCCCTGTAGCCGCACCCGCCGCGGCTGGCGCCATCAACGCGGGCCATTGCAACGAACCAGGCGAGTCCTTGTCTGCCCGGCAACCCAGGCGCGGCGGCCGCGTGGCTTTGCACTGCTGTTTGCGCTTCGGCGTTGTCGGCCGCGCGTGTGGTCCGCAGACCCCACGCTACCGCACGGGTGCCGATTCGGGCTTTGCGTCGCGCGGTTGCGCTGCTAGGGTAGCGTTGCCGTGGCGCGCTTGGTGTGCGCCGGCTTGAGGACGACATGGCCGGTCAACGCGATGACGAACTGCTCCAGCTTCAGGCGCAAGCCGCCGATGTCGCAGCGGATCGCGGCGCCGACCCGGGCGCGCTGGCCGCGCAGTTGGCGGGCATGCAGTCCGCCTCCATGGGCCAGACCCTGGCGCAGCGCTACGCGGGGATTGGCGCGAAGTGGCTCGCCGACGCCGCGCCGACCAAGCTCGACCGCGATCTCATCGACCGCCTCGCCAACATGGGGTTTCGGCCCGAGAGCCTTGCCGACGTTCGCATCCACCGCGGCACCAAGGCGCAGTCCGCTGCAGACGCACTGACTGCACGCGCCTTTGCGCTCGGTGACGGCGATGTGTTTTTCGGTCGCGGTGAGTTTGACCCGCATTCGCAGAGCGGCTTGGCCGTACTTGCCCACGAATTGGCCCACATCGCGCCGCCCACCTCGATGCCGGGTGGCGTTGCGCCGATGGTGGGCGGCGGCATCCCGAGCAGTTTTTCGGGCGGTCCGATTCTGAACCAGCGCAAGTCGGGCAACGAAGATGCCGCGCAGGAAGAAGCCCACGAACGGCTGGCCCGCGAAGCCGAGCAGCGTGTGTTTGCGACCGAAGAGGGCGGCTCGGCACCGCAGCTCGCCGGTGCGCCGCCCTCGACCATCCCGACCAAAAGCGAAGGCGACGCCCGCCAGGAGAAGCGCATCGACCCGGCCAAGCTCGAAGCCAAGGTCATGGAAATCCTGGCCAAGTGGGAGCGCACCGAGATCGAGCGCGGCGGGACCTACGTCAGCCATTAGGGCCCGCAGAAAATCCAATCGATTTTCCAGGTCAGCCCGTGCTTGCTCAGCGGGTCGCAAGCTCGCGACTTTG
>CAXRHS010000203.1:0-2799 GCA_964230235.1 Myxococcota bacterium | reverse complement strand
TGTCGGGCGGTTACCGTTCACCTGCACTCATACCCCGTCCCAACCCAGCACACGCCGCTGACGCACTGCGCTGGCGGTTGGCAGTCCGGCCCATCCCAGCCGCCACACGGGTCACCGTCGGCCGCAAACGGCACACATTTGCCATTGCCCATGTCGTTCTGGCTCAGACACAGCGCCGCTGTGCACTCGGCGTACCCGACATCGCCCTTGCCGCTGACACTGCAGGCCGCACCCGGTCCGCGCAAAGGAATCAGCCCGCACTTGCCCCACTGACAGCCGTAGCCCTGAGCGTGATCGCAATCGTGAATCGACGAACACTTGGCCTCAGTTCGCCAGGGTTCACAGGCACCATTGCGGCACTGCAGGCCATGCGCGCACATGTTGACGTAGTAGGGGTAGGCAATCGGGCTGCAGCTTTGACCCAGCGTCGCCACAGGCTGGCAGCGTCTTGTGCCATCCTCGTCGTTTTTCACGCAAGCAAGGCCGGGCGCGCAGTCGACCCAAACGCAGGACTCGCCGACCTGGGCCTCGTCGTAGCAGTGGCCACAGCCTTGGTGGTTTAGAGAACTACAGCGCCGGGACTGGCACTGGCTGTTCCTTGCACAGGGCTCCTGTTTGGCCTGAGGGCCAGGGCCGTAGTAGCAGCGCGGAGGGCCATGCAAACCAATCAAGTCGCAGGAGGTCGTGGCCACAGCAGTTGCACAGGCGGCCAGGTCAATGCCCTTGAGGCTGGTGCCGGGTGCCATCAAGTCCAAATGAACACGCAGCGACTCGCGTTTGGTGCACGCGGCCAGGTTCCCAAAGGCAATGCCGGCATAGTGCGGCTGACACGTGAACAGCCGATCGCAGTACGCCGAGGCAATCATTGGAATTTGGGTGTTGGGGGCTGGTTCGGGTATCGCGACAGCCGTACAGGCCACCGTGCAAACCAGGCATGCAAGTAGCAACGCCTGTAAGGAGGTCGGGGTCGTCATCGACAGGACGCGCCTGTCACCAAGCGGCGCGGCACCAAGAAGCCGTCGGCCCGCCGCTTGCCGAAATCGACTGATTGCGGCGGGACCGAGGACTGACCGACGCTTCCGTTGCGACTGCGGAGCAGGGAATTGGCCGCAACCCGCGAACGCGCGACGCACCGAGCAAGCAAGGCAAGAGCTGCGCTCATGCCGACCAAAACGAACTCTTGGACCCGCGCTGTGCGTCGTTCTTGGCCATGCCCGTTAGCCCCCAAGCGCGGATACTGTACTTGCGCCGGGAGCTTGTGCAAGCGTCGGTTTTTTTGGGAGGTGACACGTTGCGGGCAGACCCTGTCCCAGTTCCTGACACTGTGCCTGACACTGTGCCTGATCCTGCCACTGACCGGCGAAGCCGGCTGACCTTGAGACTCACGCAGACTCGTCGTGAACGTCGTACGCGGCGACCGATGACGTAGGCAAGGCTGGCCGCACCCCGACCCCAACCACCCCATTGCCGCCCCATCCCGCCCATGCGATCCTCGCGCTCCCTTGCCGGCGGCAGCGACCGCCGCGGAGCCCGCCTTGACCGACAGCCCCGAATTCGAAATCCGCAGCGTCACCGTCATCGGCGCCGGCGCCATGGGCCACGGCATCGCCCACGTCGCCGCTGCGGCCGGATACGACGTTTGCCTGACCGACGTCAGTCAAGCCGCGCTGGATGTGGCCCTGGAGCGCGTCCGCGACAACCTCGACCGCGGCATCGCCAAAGGCAAACTGACTGAGCGCGAGCGCGACGACACCTTGGGCCACCTGCACGGTGAGCCAGACCTGCGGGTGGCAGCGTCGACCGCGGACCTCATCATCGAAGCCGTGCCCGAGAACGCCGACCTCAAGCGCAAGGTGTTCACCGTCGCTGCGGAGACCGCGCCCGAGCACGCGGTTTTCGCCACCAACACCAGTTCAATTCCGCTTGCCCAGCTGGTGGGCGCCGTGCCGCGGCCGGCAAACTTTGTGGGTCTGCACTTCTTCAACCCGGTGCATTTGCAGCCGCTGCTCGAAATCGTGCGCGCGGGCGCAACCGGCGAAGACACCTTGCAGCGGGCGCTACAGTTTGCGACGCGCGTCGGCAAAGACCCGATTGTGGTGCGCGACGTCGCCGGCTTCGCGTCGAGTCGACTGGGTATCGCGCTCGGCTTGGAGGCGATTCGGATGGTCGAAGAGGGCGTGGCGAGCGCCGCCGACATCGACAAGGCGATGGAACTGGGCTACCGCCACCCGATGGGGCCGCTCAAGCTGACCGACCTGGTCGGATTGGATGTGCGGCTGGCCATTGCAGAAACGCTGGCGCGCGAGATCGACCCGGTTCGGTTTGCCCCGCCGCGCCTTTTGGTGGAGTTGGTGGCTGCTGGCAAGTTGGGCAAGAAATCCGGTCAGGGGTTCTACAATCACTGATTGCTGCGCAGCAAGCGACCCGGCCAAGTGCTACGGAAGACGGCCGGCCTTGGCCCAATCGCCCTAGTCCCGGCGCTTCTTGCGGTCCAAGAACGCATCCATTCGTCGCAGCTTCTCAGGACTCTCAAAGCAGACGGCCTGCGCAGCGCTGACGAACTGGCGGTACTGGTCTTCGGGGCCTTGCACCAGCCGCAGCGCTTGTTTGGTCAGTTGCGTGGCGAGCGGGTCATTGCGCGCAATGAGGTTGGCCATGTCTGCTGTTGCGGCCGACAACTCCTCGTCGGGCACGACCACGTTGGCCAGTCCAATCGTATGCGCCTCGTTGGCGTCGATCAGGCGACCGGTGAACAGCAACTCGCGCGCCCGCCCCAGGCCAATCAGCGCCGCCAGCCGC
>CAXRHS010000202.1:0-6295 GCA_964230235.1 Myxococcota bacterium | reverse complement strand
CGCCACGATCGGACAGCGCAGGAACGCGCCTTCCAAGCTGATGTTGGTGCACGTCGCTTCGTGGGAATTGCCCAGGTGCCGCACCAGGGCCGGCCGCTGCACGGCATACCGTTCGCTACCGCGCCTTTCATTGGCCATCGGTCGCTTCCTCGCCAGCGGGCGCGCCGCGTCTAGCCAAAGGTCTCACGCACTTTGCCCTTGCCAGATGGCGTGTAGGTCTCTTCGGGGTTCGCGACCAGCCCCTCAAAGTTCAGGCCACACTGCGGGCATTGCACGCGCACCCAGCCATCTTCGCTCAACTCTGCATCAAGGTTGCCTTTTTCACACAGCGGGCAGCGCAGATTCTCGGGGTGGCCGCTGGCGACCGACGTCAACACGTCTTGCAGCGCCAGTAGCATCTCTTCTTTTTCCAGGTCGGACTGACGCATGGCGCGCTCCGTGGGCCGATGGCCCACTTTGCGGTGTATTCCAGGCGCCACGGCGATGCAAGTCGCGGTTGCCCGCGCCTGTCCGGTCGGACACCTGATCTTAGCGGTCCGACACGGTAGGGGGGTCTGTTCAGACCGATGAAACAGCTACGGAAATTGGCGACGCCGTGATCGGGGCTCGGTGAGCACCGGGGCCGCGAATTGGCCTCGGACACCGGTCGGACACCGGTCGGACACGGCTCGGACAGGTGCCAAAAACGGTCCCACCCTTTGTTCAGATCAATGAAACTACACCATTTTTCGGAGGTCTGGCGATCAAGGCCTATTTGCCCGGCGGCCGCACCCCGCGCGGCGCAGGGTTGAAGGCGGGCTTCCACGGCTTGTCGGCCTCGTATTGGGCGGGGGTGATCGACTCGTCGCGCAGCAGCTTGTCCATGTACTTGCCCGTCTTGGCCTCGTACCAGTCGCCCCACCCGTTGGCCCGCATGGTGCCCCAGCCGCTGCGGGGCGATGGCTTGATGATCGCGAGGTAGACGGCCTCCTTGGGCCGCAAGTCAGCAGGGCGTTTCTGAAAGAACTCCCAGGCGGCGCGGGTGATCCCGTAGACCCGCGGCCCGAATTCAACCGCGTTGACGTAGATTTCCAGGATGCGGGCCTTGCCGAGCGCCTTCTCCATCTGCCAGACGATGATCATTTCTTCGAACTTGCGCGACAGCGCTTTGGTTCTGCGCAGGTACAGGTTCTTGACCAGTTGCTGGGTGATGGTCGAGCCGCCATAGGTAAAGCGACCGGTTGCCAGATCGATGGCGATGGCCTTGGCCAACAAGTCCTCCGAGATGCCGCGGTGCTTGAGGAACGGATCTTCGGTCGCCCACATGACGTAGTGCACGTAGCCCGGCATGTTCATGGTCGAGGTCCACGACCCCGAGCCAGGGCCGATGCGCACATCGTCCAAGATGCGACCATTCTCGTTGACCGGGCGAACCCAGTCCGGCCGCTTGAACTCGCCAAAATCGATGCCGCCCAGCCTGTCGACAGTGCACCAGGTGTCGCCGAGCGCGAGATCGACCGCGACCGCCCCGACATTGGGAAACGCGACGTCCAGGCCCACGTGCCAGTCCATGATGCCATGCGCGTCGATCGCGCCCACCGTCGGCAGCAGCGACGGCGGAATGGCCCGCAGCATCTGCCCGCAGTCTTGCATCGGTGCGTCCAGCTTGACCGAGAGGCGCGGATTGCCGGCAAGTTGATTCAGGGCGATCGCGCCGTTCAGCGCAGCGCCAGCAATGCGCACGTCAGGGGCGCGCAAGGCCAGGCGGTCCTTGTCCGCGACGACCTCGAACACGAAGGAAGCGCCAAAATCGGCGATGGGACGCTCTGCCAGGCGCCACCAATGGATGCCCATCTTGTCGACCGACGCCCGGCCTTCGATGCGCACGGCTGGGTCGGGGCGCAGGTCGATCGCCAACTGGATGTCCAGATCCGCGCCGTCGCCGACGGAGAGACCATCGATGTGGGCACCCACGACCTGTGCAAGCCCGCCACCTTGCAACTGCACATCCATGCGGTTGCTGTCTGCCATGCGCCGCCAGCGCATGCCGGCCCTGCCCCAGCTGCCCTTGCGGTCGAACGGCTCGGCGCCGGCCCACCAGCCCTGCCGCGCGAGCGTCTTGCCGTCGATCTGGATGCCGGCCCCGCGCACGCCGAGCAAGGGGCGGCCGTCTTCGCCCAGCACAGCCGCGCGGCCGGCCTGCACGTCGACAGCCAGCCAGGCTGGCCAATCCCGCCAGGGCCAGCGACGCGCAACCTGCGCGGGCAGCGCCACGGCCCTGCCATGCAACGCCTTGATTTGGCGAGCCATGCGCTGCGGCGGGCGCTCACGCTGTGGTGCTGTCCCGTTGGCACCTATGACAGGTTTGGCGGGTTTGGCGGGTTTGGCGGGCAGCGCGGCCTCGGCCTCCGGTGCGGCATCGGCTTGTGCTGTCGGGTCGGCCGCCTCGCTGTCTTCGTCGTCGTCGCGCGGCGGATCCGGCACCTTGCGAATGGCAAGCGCGCGTTCGATCCACGGCGAGGCGCGCTCGAACCAGGCGGCGCGGCGGCCGATTTCGGCGAAGGGCGCGCGAACCGCCACCTCGACCCGTTCGCGCCGACCGTCTGGGCCCTTGGGGCCGATGCGCGCGTGCATGCCGTCCACACCGAGCCGCAAATCGTGACCGCTCGCGGTCGCCTTGTGCAGATCGACGAGCCAGTCGGCGCCAGCGCGCGCAACATGCACGCTGAGCAACTGACCATGCAGATCGCCCAGCGCTGCTGTACGCGTCCACTCGGCGGGCAATTGGGCCGGATGCGCCGCCGCCCAGGCCGACAGCGCGCCAAACCAGCGCGGCCGCGCCACCGTCCACGCGATTTCGCGCACGGTTGCTGTCGCAGTCCCCTCGACCGCCAGACTGGCGGCTTGCACCAGTGCGGGCGCCGTCGCATCCGCAGCCAAATCGACAATGTGCGGGCGCTCGACCTCCAACTGCGCGCCCGCGCGCCAACGAATGCCATGCCAGCGCAGGGACAGGTCGCGCGGCAGCACATCGGCGGCGACGCCTGGCGGCACGTAGCGGCCCGCCGGCTCGAACTGCACACGCACATGGTCGGGTTTTCCGTCCGCGGCATGGATCTGCAACTGCGCCAGACCACCGCCGAGCAACGCTGGCAGCCGCACCTGACCGTCGCCGCCCTGCCCGGTGTCGACCTTGAGCCCGATGCCAGTTGCGCGCAACTCCGGGCCAGTCAGCCACACCTGGTCGCCCAGGACACGGACTTCGACGGTGCCGTCGCGCACCTCGATCTCGCCGACGCGGTCCGCAAGCGACCGCTTCTCGGTCGACTCCGCGGGCTCAGACGTTTTTCGCCACGCCTCAGCAAGGCGCTGCCAAACGACGGGACGGCCCTGATACAGGGCAACGAAAAGCTCCGGTCGCTCGACGTGCAGCCACGAAAGTCGCTTGCGGCCAAGCAGCAGTGCCCACCACGACAACTTGCCGCGCACGGTCGCAACGCGCGCGAGCGCCGCGGATCCCTCGACGACTTGCAGTTCGCGCAGTTCGACGGTGCCGTCGAGGTGCGCGTCGAGCCCGGCCCAGCGCACGGAGAAGCCAGAGCCCGCCAGCCGGCGATCGATGGTCGCGCGCAACTGCGGCTCGATCTGGCCGATGCCCCACGCCAGCAAGCCCAAGCCGCCCAGGAGCAGCCCCAGTGCGGCAAATGTCCACGGATTCCAAAAGGGTCGGCGCAACAACGTGGGACCTGTCCTTGCTGTACCCGATTCCATGCCACCCGGGCGGAGCGCCACGTCGTCTGCGCCGGGCGCGCGCGCAAAAGGTGCCGGCGCCTCCTGCCGGCTTCGAAGCAAACCAATGTGCGTCGATCCCGACCCGCCGACTGCCGCAGCCGAAGCGGTTGCCGACCTGCCGGTCTACAGTTCCACCCCGCGCACTGCGCACCATGCGCGCGCGGTGCCTTTGGCCGCGGCTGGCAACTGGCCGTACCAGGTGCGCGCGCCAGCTTTGTCGCCGCGCTGACAGTGAACCCGAACCAACAGCGCAAAAGCACGCGGATCCGCGCGCTCGGCGGCCACACGAACCGCAAGGCGCTCTGCCTTGGACCAGTCTTCGGCCGCAAACGCGGCTTGGGCTGAATCCAGCTCATCGGCGGGCGCAGCTTCGGCAATCGGCTGTGCGCCGCCCTGCAGCAACTGCGCGGGCAGGTTGCCCCGGCCCGGTGGCACGGTCGTTTGGGGCACATCGATCGCCACCGGCGCCGCAGTCCGCGTTGTCGTGGGCTCTGCAGCACCGCCGACCGCATCGGCAGCGATTGCGACGACGGAATCGGCAAGGCCAGGCAAGGCCGCAGTCACGGTTGCGGTCAAGTCCGATTGGGTCGGCACAGGCTTTGGGCGCGCCACGTAGGCCGCGATGATCACAAGCCCGCCAGCCGCAACGACCGCGGGCACCCAGGCCAGGTTCTTGCGCGGCACAGGCCCTGGCGCTGGGGCAGGCGGCGGCGAAGGAGCGGGTGGCGGGGACGCCGGAACCGGATGAGGTCGGACCTCTGGAACCGTAGATTGTGGCGACTCGGCCCGGCCGTCGAACGTCGGCAGCTCTACCTCGGGCGACGTGTCGTGGTCCTCTTTGCGCGTCGATGCCGAGACCGGCCCCGTCTTGCGAAACTGGCTGCCATACTGCCGCGTGTCGCCTTTCTTGGCCGCCAGCGCAGCCAGCGGTGCCCCGGTCAGGGCCTCGACGAACTGAGCGACGTCGTCAAAGCGACCGGCGGCGTCCTTGTCCAGGGCGCGCTCGATGGCGGCGACAGCGTACACGGGCAAGTCCGGCGCTTGCTGACCGATCGCCGGCGTTGGCGCGTGCACCACTTGAAACAGCAGGCCGAGCGGGGTGTCGGCCTGCCAGGGCGGCCGGCCGGTCACCATCTCGTACACCATGACCGCCAGCGCAAACTGGTCAGTGCGCGCGTCGACATCCTGGTTGCGACCGGCGGCTTGTTCCGGCGCCATGTACTGCGGCGTGCCGAGCAGCATGGCCTCTTGGGTCTGCAGCGTCTGCGATCCGCGCAGCTTGCTGATCCCAAAGTCCAACACCTTGACGTGCTCGCGAATCACCCCGCCCGAGTCGGTTGGAACCAGGAACACGTTTTCGGGCTTGAGATCGCGGTGGACGACATCCTGGCGATGCGCGGCGAACAAGGCCGACCCGATTTGCCGGGTGATTTCAAAGGTCTCCGCGAAGGTAAGCGACCCGTACTTGCGCAAGCGCGCCCGCAGGTCTTCGCCCTGCAGGTACTCGAGCACGATGTAAGGCTCGCCGCCCGGCAGCGAGGCCATGTCGAGCACATCGACGATGTTCGGGTGGCCGATGCGGGTGGCGATCTCGGCCTCACGGGCAAAGCGCAAGTAGGCCTCGTCGCGCAACCCAGTGCCCAGCAGCACCTTGATCGCGGCGCGCTTGTCGGGCAGTCGCTGGTGGCGGGCGAGCCACACGGCGCCCATGCCGCCCTTGCCCAGCATCCGTTCGACAACCCAGGTGTTGCCGATGACGGAGCCGGGACCCAGGCCGCCTGCCGCCGCCTGACCCGCCGCTTGCGCCTTTTCGTCCGCCGCTGCCATCTCCGCCCACGACCCGCCGTGTGCGCAGAACTTGGTAGGTGCGCTCGCGGTGGCGCGATCTTGGCACGGCGGCCGGGCGCGCACAAATCTAGCCGCTGTCAACTGCGGCAAACCGCCACAGTAGAGCCTCTCCGGGGCCCGCAATGGCCGCGCCTCCTCGGTTGTCCTGGGTTCTGAGTCGGCACGACAACCTTCGGCCCCCAATTTGCCGCGGCTACTTCTGCGGCAGGCCATTTGCCCGAAGCGCACGTTTTCGCTACGTTGGCGGCGACCGCGCCGCCTGTGATTGGGTGGCGGAAAGGACGCAAACCCAGTGACCCCTGCCCTGCGCCGCCTGACCGTTCGCGTCTTGCTGCCGCTTTTCGCGCTTTGCGTCGTCGTCGCAGCCCTTTGGCTTGCGCGCGACCAGTTGGCGCCGACGGTCGATGGTCTGCGGCCGCGCGGTCGCGCGGACCGCACGGTCGAAGTGCCCGTTTCTGCGCCGCCGTTCGATCGGCGCGATGCCCTGTACGTGGTTGCCACCGTGCGGTGGGGCTTGACCAGCGCCAATGAGCGCGAACCGTCCACGGCCAGCGGCGGCGCAGTCGTGTGGGACGGGTTCGCGGCGCTGGACTGCGGGTCGGTGGAAGGCGCTGACGCAATCGCCCTGGAACCGCTCGCGAGTTCCGACGGCCGGGCGAGCGGCGGCGATCGCTTG
>CAXRHS010000201.1:0-2340 GCA_964230235.1 Myxococcota bacterium | reverse complement strand
GGCCCGAGCGCCAGGGCAAACCAAGACCATGGCGACGCGGGCTGGCTCGCCGGTTCGTCGACCGCTGGCGACGGAGCGCCGGTTGACGCGCGCGCGGCAGGTCGCGCCATGGCCACCGCAATCAGCACGACCGCGACGACCAGCCCCGCGGCCCAGGCCACGGCGATGCGCCCGAGGCCCGAATGCGTCTCGGCCAGGGGAAAGGACAGCAGCCCGAGGATGCTGCCGACGTTGCTTGCCGCATACAGCGGATACGGGTCCGCGCCGGGCCGCACCTGCGAAAACTGCCGTTGCAACAGTGGCCCGGTCATCGCCAGCAGCAAGAACGGCGGCACCACCGGCAGGCTCTCGACCAGCAAAGCCGACACCGGCACTGATGGCGCGTCCGCACCGCTTGCCGGCACAGCCAGCGGCATCAAGGCCAGCGCGACCACCGCCAGCGTCCCCCACACCGTGAGCGCCACGCGCGGTCCGCGCTGGGTCAGCCCGTGCGCCGCAGCGTAGCCGGCGAGCAGCAGCGCCTGGTAGAACACCAGCAGCGTCGACCACACCGCCGCCGAACCGCCGAAGCGCGGCAGCACCAGCCGCGCCCACAGCGGCTCCAGGCAGAAAAGCAACCCGGCCGACAGCGCTACCGCAACAGCGAACCACGGGTATGTCCAACGCCCCATCGCGGTCCAAGGCCAGCCCCAAGGGCGGGCACCGGCGGTGCAATGCCCGATCGAGCCGTTGTCGTCAAGGTGCCCGCCAGCTAGAATGAGGCGTCAAGCGCCGGCCCCCTGCCTGCCCGCGCCGGAGCCGGACCGCATGTACAAGCCCACCTTTGAACTGCTCAAGCGCCTGCCGAAGACCGACCTGCACGTGCACCTCGATGGCTCGCTGCGCTTGCAGACCATTCTCGATCTGGCCGCCGAGCAGAAGGTCAAGCTGCCGACCGAGGACAAAGACAAGCTGTGGGCGATGATCAACGCCGACAACGCCAAAAGCCTGACCGACTACCTACGGGCGTTTGATATCACGCTGTCGGTCATGCAAACCGAAGAATCGCTGTACCGCGCGGCCTACGAACTGTGCGAAGACGCGGCGTCTGAGAACGTCTGGTACATGGAAGTGCGCTACTCGCCGATGCTGCACATGCAGCGCGGGCTGCCGCTGACCACCATCGTCGAGGCGGTGCTGGCCGGCTTGCGCGACGGCAAGAAGCAGTTTGGCATCCGCTCTGGGCTCATCATCAGCGCGCTGCGCCACACCGACCCGAAGTGGTCGCTGCGTCTGGCCGAGTTGGCGGTGGCGTACAAGAACCGCGGCGTGGTCGGCTATGACCTCGCAGGCGCCGAGGATGGCTTTCAGGCGCGCAAGTTCGCGGCCGCCTTCCACTTGATTCGCAGCAACAACGTCAACTGCACAGCGCACGCCGGCGAGGCGTTCGGCCCGGAGAGCATCCACCAGGCGCTGCACGACTGCGGCGCGCACCGCATCGGCCACGGCACGCGGCTGCGCGAAGATGGCGATCTGCTGAACTTTATCGCGGATCACCGCATTCCGATTGAGGTCTGCCTGAAAAGCAACGTGCAGACCAAGGCCGTCAATTCGATTGATGAGCACCCGATCGAGTTCTACCACGAATACGGCGTGCGGGTGACGCTCAATACCGACAACCGGCTCATCACTGGCACCACCATTACTGACGAATACATGTTGTGGGCCAACCACTTCAATGTCGGCGTGAGCGACGTGCGCGAGATCATCGTCAACGGCTTCAAGTCGGCGTTTCAGAGCTACCGCTGGCGGCAAGACATCTTGAGCCGGGCGATTGCCGAGATGGACCGCATCATTGCCGAGGAAACCGCCAAGCACGTGCAAGCGACCGGCGACAGCGACGCGACCACCGTCAAGCGCGACCGTCGCGGCACCAGCCAGAAAATGGAGGAGCGAAGGCGGGCGACCGGAGAACACCCGGTGATTCGGCATGCGGTAGAGGCGTAGACCTTGGCCGACACTGCGCAGCCCCCCGACGGCGCGACCGTCGCCGCGGACTCTTTTGCCAACCTCACCGCGCTGCACACCAAAGTCGACGCCAAGTTCGCGGACATCGCCGCCCGCCATCCCGACCAGGTCCACTGCCGGCGCGGCTGCCACAGTTGCTGCCTGCCCGGCCTGACCGTCGTCGGCGTCGAAGCCGCGCGAATTCGGCAGTATTTCGTGGATCACCCCGCCGCGCTCGCCGCCGCCCGCGCTACCGCCCGCGACAAGCCGCATGGCACCACCCGCTGCGCGATGCTCGACCGCGACGGCGCGTGCATCCTCTACCCGGGGCGGCCGACGCTGTGCCGGGCCCAC
>CAXRHS010000200.1:0-2403 GCA_964230235.1 Myxococcota bacterium | reverse complement strand
GGTTGGCCTTGCGTGCGGCACCGCCGGCTGGTCCGCCGGGCCGGCCATGGCCAAGGAGCGCCAGGGCATGGGGTCGCTGCTTGGCCCCTACCTGCTCGGCGAGCGCGCCGATGACCTGGCCTCGATCCGCCAAAGGCTGCGCGAAATGAGCTACCTGGGCTGGCACCTGGGCTGGTTGGAGGCCGCCTGCTGGGACGCGGTCGGGCGCGCGCGCGGCGTGCCGGTGTGGCAGTTGCTCGGCGGAAAACCAGGCCGCGTGCAGCTTTACGCGTCAACCGGCGATGTCAAAGACGGCAAGGCGCGGGTGGCGGAACTCGAGAAACGCCGCGCCGAGGGGTTCACGTCGGCCAAGCTGCGCGTTCACAAATCGACACTGGCGGAAGACCTGGAACAGATCGAGGTGTGCGCCCAGGCGATGGGCGGCGATTTCAAGATGGGCATCGACGCCAACCAGGGCTGGCGGGTGGCGGTGGTCGCCGATGCGCCGACCTGGGACGTGCCGCGTGCGCTGGCGTTTGCCCGCCGGGCCGGCGAACTGGGCTACAAGTGGCTGGAAGAACCGCTGGCCAACGACGACTACGAAGCCATGGCCGCGTTGCGCCGGCAGGTCGAGATTCCGATCGCGGGCGCCGAACTCAACCACCACGGACTGCCAGAAATCGAAGTCATGCTGCAAAAGCGCTGCCTGGACGTCTACCAGCCCGACGCCGTGTTTGCCGGCGGCATCAGCGAGACCTGGCGGATCGTGCAGGCGGTCGCCCGCCACGGTGCGCGCTACACCCCGCACACGTGGACCAATGGCATCGGCTTTGCCATCAACCTGGCGCTCTTTGCCGCGTCGCCGTGGCGCGACGACACCGTGTTGGAGTATCCGCTGAGCGAACCCGGCTGGATCCCCGAGTTTCGCGATGGCCTGCTGCAAAAGCCGTGGCACCACGACAAAGGTTGGCTGGACCTGCCGACGACGCCCGGCCTGGGTTTCGAGATCGATGGCGGGCAATTGTGGCGGCACGGCAGCCAGTTCTACCGCGGCACCAAGCTACGGGTGTCGCTGGCGGCGGTGCTGGACAAGGGCATCGCAACCGCCAAAGAAATCGGCAAAGTCCGCGACGAACGGCTGGCGGCGCGCCGGGTCGAACTTGAAAAGCGCACCGCTGCCGGCGAGGACTTGCTGAGGGCGTTTGCACAGCCCGCCACCGCCACCAACACCGGCTGGAAGTTGCAGCCCTGACTATGGCGCTTTTCACCCGCCGACGGCTTTTGGGCGCGGGCCTTGTGGGCGGCGGCGCGGTCGGCGCGGCGGCGCTGGGTCTGGTTGCGGTGCGCGAGCCAGCCCCTGCAGTCGCGGGCTTGCGGGTGCTGTCGCCGGCGCAGCACCGCACCATGCAGTTGGTGGCGCTCACCCACGTGCCACCGGGCGGTCCGTTCGCGTGGAGCGCCGCCGATGTGGATGTGGCTGGTCTTTTTGATGGTTTTCTGGCCGACCAACCCGACGCGGACCAGCGCGACGCCGGATTGGCGCTAGACCTGGTGGACCTGGGGCCGCTGCTTTTCGAACGGCGTTGGACGACCTTTGCCGCATTGGACGACGCCGGGCGGCTGGCCCACTGGAACGCCTGGGCTCAGGCCCCGCAAGCGACGCGGCGCGAAATCTGGTGGTCGCTGGCGCGGTTTGTCGGCATGGCGGTGTACGACCAACCGGGGGCCTGGCCGGGCATTGGCTACCTGGGGCCGTCGCTGGCCCGCCGCAAGGGCTGAACCATGGCCATCGTAGATTGCAGCACGCCAGATCAGGTGCCCACCGACTTGCGGTGCGAGGTCGCCATTGTCGGGTCGGGCTGCGGCGGTGCCACGGTTGCGCGGGTGCTGGCCGAGGCCGGCCGCGACGTGGTGGTGCTGGAAGAGGGCGGCGACTACGTCGGCCCCGAGCGCCTGACCCAGCGCGACCTGCCGATGTACGACCAGTTGTACGCCGACCGCGGGTCGCGGACCAACGCCGACCGCACGATTTCGGTGTTGTCGGGCCGCGTGTTGGGCGGCGGCGGCGTGATCAATGCCTGCGACGTCGTGCCGGTCCACGAGGCGACGTGGCGCTACTGGCAAAAGGTCCACGGGCTCACCGACTGGTCGCCCGAGGCGATGGCGCCGTTTGTGGCCCGGACCCTGCAAGACCTCGAGGCGTCGCCCATCCCCGAGAACATGGTCAACCGCAACAACCAACTGCTGCGCGAGGGCGCCAAAGCCCTGGGCCTTGCCGGCGAAGTGATGCACCACAACCGCGTGCAGTGCTTGGGGTTGGGCACGTGCTTGATCGGCTGCCCGGCCGGGGCCAAGCGCAACCCGCGGATGGTGGCGATTCCCAAGGCGATGGCGGCCGGCGCACGCGTGCTGGTGCGGGCGCGG
>CAXRHS010000199.1:0-2511 GCA_964230235.1 Myxococcota bacterium | reverse complement strand
GGGCCTCGTTGAGCGGCCAACGGCAGGGGAAGCCAGTCGGCCATCCGCGCGCCGTCCGTCGCGGGGACGGCACCGGCTGCGGCTGCACGTGCATCGTAGCGGACCGTTCCCGCGCTGGCCATAGCCGCGCCGGGCGGCGATCCGCAAAAGCGCTTGAACATGAACAAATTCTGTCCATTGGGTCGGCGCGGTCTGTACTTATCTCGACATCTTTGGCAGGGTTTTGCCGGCCATGGTCGCACGCGCAATTTCAGGCGTCCGACCCCGCGTTGGCGCTGCGCGAACGCGCGACCCGTCCGTCCGGCCCGAATTGTCGCGTCCCAAGGGTGGCTGTCGAATCCGGGGTTCGCGCATTGAGGTGTGCTTGTCAGGTGGATCCGCAGGTTGCCCGCGGCGACTGGGCCAACGAATTGCGCTGTTTGGCGCGTTCCTTGCCGTTGGCGCGGCCGCAGAAACGCCGCCCTCAGGTCCCGATCAGCAACAGTTGGTTCTGCTGCCGGACGCCGCACCCAGGGTACAGGCCGCATTCGACCGTGCGGCGCCGACCTGGCGGCTCGACTCGGCACAGCTTGCGCGCGACCGCGTCGACGTTCGCGTCTGCCTTGGCCCTGCCTGCCATGCGCTACAGTTGCAGCCACCAGACAATTGCCGCGGCGTGCTCGCAGGGCCGTGGTGCGTGGTGTGGCAGGCACCTGCGCCGCCACAGGCCCAGGCGTTGCACCAAGCGCTGGCAGCCGACAGCACCGCCACCGTGTGGCATGTGATTGCCGCCCGACCCGTGCAGCCGCCGATTGTGCTGGCGCCGCCGCCCGAGACCCCGACCCCGGTCGCGCAGCCCCCGCCATCGCCCGCTGAAGGCACCGCGACTCCGTTGCCTGCCGACCCAACGCAGGGCGGTCAGGCCGGCCAAGCCAGCGCGCACACAGACGGCCTGTGGCGCACGCTGGTGTTCAGCCTCATCGCAGGCTTTGCGGCGCTGGGCGTGCTGGTCGGCCTTGGGCCCAAGCGGCCCTGACCGCGCCTGCGCGATGGCGTCTTTGCCAGCCCCGAGCGCGCTCTGGTATCCTCGCCGCAACGCCAGCCGTTGCGGGCGCAAGCGACCGGCAGCGACAGGATGGGCGATCGGACGGCGGCACGGATGGACGTCAGCATGGGCATCTGGCGCTGCGCGGTCGTCGCCGCCTTTGCTTGCGCCGCGTTGGCCGTGGCGTGCGGTGCGCAGTCCGATCCACCCGACAGCACCGTGGCAGACGCCGATGCGACAGCCGCCGCCAACGACGCCAACCCCGTTGAAGCCGCCAACGAGACGGTCGCGCTGACGGACGTGCCACCGGCCGGAGAGGACGCAGTCTCTGATCAGGCCGGCGCGCTCGATGCCGACGTTCTGCATGACGGCGGTGCCGACGAGGCCGTGGACACCGATCTGGACATCGCCGCGGATGCGGATGCGGCAGTTGCCGCCGACGGCGAGGCGGAGATCGCCGCGGATGGACTGCCCGACAGCGCCTTGGAGGGCGATGGGGCGGCAGCGCCGGAGGCCAACGCCGAGGTGGTCGAACCCATCGATGGCGCTGCCGACGCACAAGAGGCTGCCGACGTCACCGCCACCGTCGACGCCGCTCCAGTTGTGATCGGCCCGGTCGACCCTGCGACGCTGCCCTTTGCACAGTTTGCCAATGTGACGTCCAGCTTTGGCATCGATCCCGACAAGGCCCACAGCATGTGCGTCGCCGTGGCCGACCTCGACGGCAATGGCCGCGAAGATCTGCTGATGATCGAGCGCACCGGTACCAAGGCCAAGATCCACGCGATTTTGCTCGGCCCCGGCACGCCCGGGCACGTCTGGACCGACTTTGATACCACGCTGTTGTTGCCGACCACGGGTTGCGTGCTGGTCGACATGAACGACGACAGCAAGCCAGACCTGCTGGTCGGCGGTGCGTCGGGGGCCGCGCTGTATACCGGCGACGGCAAGGGCGGCTTCGTCGACGCCAGCGCCGAGTGGCTGCCCTACGTGATGAACTTTACGGCCTGGGCCATCTCTCCGGTCGACCTCGACGCCGACGGCGACCTCGACCTGTTCATCGGCGCCGGTTCGCCGTCGTTCGACACCTCAAACCCGGGGCCCGGTCCGGCTTGCGGCAGCAACAAATGCGGCTACGAAGGCAACGACTTTCTGTGCGTGCTGGCGACCAAGGAGCCGAACATCGCCGACCTGCAGGACCGCGTGCTCATCCGCGGCGCCAAACTGCCGTTCGTCGACCAGACCAAGGCTTGGAATGTCCCGGGTGCCGGAATCCTGTCCGCGCCGCTGCCGTTCGACGCCGACAAAGACGGCAAGATGGACGTGTTCCTGGCCAACGACTTTGGCGAGCACTACCTGCTGCGCAACACCGGCGGCGTCTTTGAGCGCCACGACATCGACATCGGCTTCTACCCGTACGCGCACGGCATGGGCTGGGGGATGGGCGACTTCAACGGCGACGGTCTGGCCGACCTGGTGCTCGCCGA
>CAXRHS010000198.1:0-13800 GCA_964230235.1 Myxococcota bacterium | reverse complement strand
GTTCCTGCGCGACCACGATCTGGTGGCCTACGTCCGGTTTGCCAGTGTCTACAAAGACTTCTCGGACATCCACGCGCTGCTGGACGAAGTGCAAGCGCTGGCCAGCGGCGGCCCGCCGGACGACGGCGCACCATGACCGTTGACGACGAACACTGGATGGCGCGCGCGATCGCGCTGGCCGGCCAGGGCACCCGCGCGGTGCGCCCCAACCCCAAGGTCGGCTGCGTCCTGGTTCAGGCGACAGAAGTGGTCGGCGAGGGCTTTCACGCCGCTTGCGGCGGACCCCATGCCGAAATCCACGCCCTGCGCATGGCCGGCGAACGCGCGCGCGGCAGCACGGCGTTTGTCACCCTTGAGCCTTGCAACCACCACGGCCGAACGGGGCCGTGCACCGAAGCCCTGATCGCGGCCGGAGTCGCCCGCGTCGTGGCCGCGGTGCGCGACCCCAACCCCAAAGCCCAGGGCGGCCTCGACCGCTTGCAGGCGGCCGGAATCGCGGTGGCGCACGGCGTCGGCGCCGCTGCCGCGCGGACGGTGGCCGAGGTCTTTTTGACCAACGTCGAGCACAAGCGGCCGTTTGTGCAACTCAAGCTGGCGACGACCGCCGACGGGCGGGTGGCAGCCACAGATGGATCGTCGCGCTGGGTCACCGGTTTGGCCGCGCGCGCCGAAGTGGCCCGCATGCGCGCCGAAGCCGACGCGGTGCTGGTGGGCAGCGGCACTGCCCTGGCCGATGACCCGCGGCTGGACCTGCGCCACGCCAACGACGCCGGTCCGCTGCCGGTTCGGGTGGTCTTGGACCGACGTGGGCGGCTGGCTGTGCTCGACCCGGCGACGCGCCACTTGGGCGATACCGCCGCGCAGCAGACCCGCATCGTCACCGCGCGGCCGGATGGGTGGGCCAATTGGCGCGATCGCGGCGCGCAAGTGCTGATTCTCCAAGACCGCGCGGAGTGGCTCGCGCAGGCCCTGGCCAGCCTGCTGGCGGACGACCTGTGTCACGTCTTGTGTGAGGGAGGGCCGACGCTGGCCGCCGCCCTGCTGTCCGCACAACTAGTTGATCGGGTAGATATTTTTGTTGCACCCAAAGCGCTCGGCGCCGGGCTGGCCGCGGTGGCGGATGTGGGCGTCGCGACCATCGACGGCGCCATCGGTTGGCGTTGGACCGACCTGCGACGGTGTGGCGACGACGCCTGGCTCACGGGCCGGTTCGGCAGGGAGTAGGCGATGTTCACCGGTCTTGTCGAAGCGAACGGCACAGTCGATACCTTTGCGCCGCAAGGCGGCCTGCATCGGTTGTCGGTGACGGTCCTGTGGCCGGATGACGATGTCACAGGCCTTGGCGATTCCGTGGCGGTCAACGGTTGCTGCCTGACCGTGGTGGCGCACGCTTTCGCCGCCGATGGCCGGCAGACCCTGACCTTTGAGCTCTCGCCCGAGACCCTGGCCCGCACCGCATTTGGCGCGCTTGTCGCCGGACAAGCGGTCAACTTGGAGCGGGCGGCTCGCCTTGGCCAGCGGCTGGGCGGTCACCTGGTCAGTGGGCACGTGGACGGAACCGGGCAACTGCTCGCGGTGGTCGACAGCGGTGGTGCCTTTGATGTGACCTACGCTGTGCCCGCTGAACTGGAACCGGAACTGGTCGTCAAGGGCAGCGTGGCCATCGATGGCGTGTCGTTGACGGTCAATGCGTTGCCGCCCGGCCAACTGCAAGTCACGCTCATTCCGCACACGGTGGCGCACACACAGCTTTTGCAGGGCGGCGTCGGCAAAGCGGTGAACTTGGAGACCGATCTGGTGGCCAAGCACATTCGCCGGCTGGCGCAGTTTGCGGCGCGCTGACGGCTGCCTACCCCAAGACCGACCCGCGCGCCCGTTGCAGCCCGCGCCGAGCGCCGCATGCAGCTCAACGCGCCGGTCCAGTTCGGCTGGTGTCGATCGCTTTGGTGCTTTCAGGCGCTAATCGCGCAGCCCCAGCGCCCCCTGGGTGCCGCGCGCGACCGCCGGACCTTCGCCCAGCACCGGCCCGGGGGTAACCCGCCCCGCCTGAACCTGCACGATCTGGCGCGGCGCGGCCACCCGCACGTGTTCCGCCAACGTGGTGGTCAACATCACCTGACCGCCCAACTGGTCCAGGTAGTGCATCAGCGCGGCATTGCGCTTGGGGTCCAGTTCGCTCGAGATGTCGTCCATCAGCAGCAGCGGTGGTTCGCCCAGGGTGCGCTCCAGGCTGCGGATCTCCGCGATCTTGCAGGCCAACACCAGCGCGCGGCACTGGCCCTGGCTCGCATGCAGGTGCGCGGGCATCTGCGCGATCCGAAAATCGACATCGTCGCGGTGAGGCCCGGCGGTGGCGTAGCCTACGCGCAGATCGCGATCGCGGCGCTGGTGCTGGGCCGCAGTCACCGAAGCGGCTGGGTCGGGCCCGATTGCCACCTTGGGCCGGTAGTGCAGGTCGGCGATCAGCCCCGGAGCGGCGATCTCGGCAAACACTTCGGCAACCAACGGCGAGAAGCGCGCCAGCACTTCGGCGCGTCTGCGCACGATTTCGCCGCCGTGGCGGCCGACCAGATCGTCGTATACGTCGAGCATCGCCGGGTCGGCGCGCTGGCCGGCCTGGTGCTGGCGCAAAAGCGTGTTTTTGCTGTGCAGCGCCGTCTCATAGCGGCGCAGTTCTGCCAAGTGTGCAGGTTGGTGGTTGAACACCAGGCGATCGAGCCAGCGCCGCCGCGCATCAGGTTCGGCGTGGGGCAGCTGCAAATCCGCCGCGGTGAACACGACAGCGGTCAGGCGGCCCAAGAAGGCTGCCGCACCGGCCGGCGGCTTGCCGTCGAGCACCAGCTTCTTGCCCTTGAGCCCGATGTCGATGCCCAGCGTGCTGTGGACGCCACCACCTTGGATGGTCGCCGACAACAGCGCGTGATCCTTGCCAAAACCGATGCACTCGGCCAGGCGCGCGGTCCGGAAACTGCGCAGGCCGCCGACAATCGCGATCGCTTCCAGCAGGTTGGTCTTGCCCTGACCGTTGTCGCCGACCAGCAAGTTGAAGCGCGGATGGGGCGCCCACTGCAGCGGCTCGTCGGCGCCGCCGCCGTGCAAGTTGCGAAAATCATGTAGTGTCAGCCGATCCAGGCGCATGTTCTGGTCGCCTGGCTGCGCGGCCTACAGGCGCATCGGCATGATGACGAAGGTGGTGCCAGGCTCTTCGTCGCTGTGCAGCAGGCAAGGCGAGATCTGGTCGCGCATCTCCAGGGTCAGGTTCTCGGTCGGCAACACCGTGCACACGTCGAGCAAGAACCGCGGATTGAAGCCGAACCGCATCGAAGCGCCACTCCAGGTGTCGATTTCCAGTTCCTCGTGACCTTCACCAAAATCGCTGTGCATGTCCAGGCTTACGCGGCCGATCTCGAATTCCATCTTCAAGATGGTGTCCGAGCGGACCTGACTCATCGCGGTCACCCGGCGGATGGCGGCGGCCAGCGCGTCTTTGGGCAGCGTGCAAGCGACGTCGCCGCGATCGGGCACGACCTTGGTGTAGTCCGGGAAATTGGCTTCGATCTGGCGTACCTGCAAGCGCGTGCGGTCGCTGGCGAACACCAGGTTGCGGCCGATGAACTCCAGGCGCAGCGACGGGTCCGAGCCCTCGATCAGGCGTTGCAGTTCGGCGGCACAGCGGCGGTGCACGATGCACGACGCCCGACCGCCGTCGTAGTCCGGGGCCGCCACCAGCCGCTCGCATTTGCTCAGCCGGTGGCCGTCGGTCGAGACCATGCGCAAGCGCACCTGACCGGCCGCTTCGGGCTCGATCTCAAGCAAGATACCGGTGATCGCCGGCCGGCCATCGTCGCTCGACACCGAAAAAAGCGTGCGCTTGAGCATCGACTCGATGTGCGCCTTGTCGGTCACCAAGGTCTTGGCTGCCGCGCCATCCAGACCTGCCTGCGGAAACTCCTCGGGCGACAGGCCGTTCAAGTAGTAGTACGCGCGACCCGCTTCGATGCGCAGCCGGTGGTTGGCGTCGGCCGTCAGCGTGATGGTGGCTCCGTCGGGCATGGCGCGCACCAACTGATACAGCCCCTTGGCATTGACGAGCGCCGTGCCGGGATCGATGACATCGGCCGAAATCTCTGCGACTACCGTGACTTCATAGTCGGTCGCCGACAGGACCAGGCCATCGTCCTCGGCGCGCAAGTGCACGCAGCCAATCACGCTGGTGTTCTGGCGCTGATCGGCCGCACCCTGGGCGCGGTAGAGCGGTGTCATCAATGCGGCTTTGTCGATGCGGACTTTCATGGCGTTCGGCTCGCGGTAGCGGTAGCGCAGGGCTGCGCCAAAGGTGCAGTGTTGTAGCGCATCGCGACCATTTGGAAAAGGGCCGGGTTCGGTCCCCCCCATTGTTCAGATCGTTGAATTTGCGCGATTTTTTTCGAGGTCAACTTGCCAGCATCTTGGCGCCCGCGGTCAACACCAGCACGCAAATGACCAGCTTGAGCGGCCGCGACGGCACCCGCGGCATCAGCGCCGTGCCGGCGAGCACACCGGGAATCGAGCCGCACAGCAGGTTGGCGGCCAGCGGCAGGTTGACGGTGCCAATGTCCAGGTGCGCCAGGCTTGCGGCCGACACCAGCAGTGTCGCGTGGGCGATGTCGGTGCCGACCAGCTTTTGCGCGTTCAGGCGGGACGTGAACAGCAAGAGCAGCGCAAAAAGCGACCCCGACCCGACCGAGGTCAAGCCGACCACAAACCCGATCGCGGCGCCGGCGGCGGCGACCTTGGCGCGGTTCGGCCAGGTGGTGGGCGTCCAGTCCAGCAGCGCCGACAGGTTGTAGCGCTTGAGCACCAGCTCCGAAAGCAACGAAACCAGCGCGGCAAACGCCAGGACCGCGCCGAGCGCCCGCAGAATCACGCCTTCCGCATCGGCGTGGCTCAAGCGCAGCCAGTGCACGCAGAAACTGCCGGCCACACCAGCGGGCACACTGCCGGTGGCCAGCGCCAGGGTCCAGCCCCAGTCGAGCCGCCGCTGCGCGATGTTGCGGACCGTGGCGACGGACTTGGTCAGCGTCCCGTACACCATGTCGGTGCCGACCGCGACCGAAGGCTGGATGCCCAGGAACACCAGCACCGGGGCCAGCAGGACGCCGCCGCCCACACCTGTCAGACCGACCAGGAAGCCAACGCCCATGCCGACCGCGACCCGCGACCACGCAAACTGTGCCAACCACTCGTTTTCCATAGCCGGTCGCGCCTCTCGTCCCCTGGCGTGGATCCGCACCGTAGCAGGCGGACCCTCGAGATGCAACAAAGTCTATCGGTTTAGTATAGATTCGTGACGTGACGAGATCGCGGCACTGGGCTACCATGGCCGTGCGCCAATGCGCGACCACCAACCATGCCTGCCCACGACGATTCTGGCCTGCGCGCCCTTTTGACCTTGCCACAGGCCTACGATGCCTTCCAGACCTTGATCGGCGGCGATCGCTGGCGGCGCTGGTATGTGGCGAACCTGCTGCAGCCGCGACCGGGCTTGTCGATTCTCGACATCGGCTGTGGTCCGGGCACCATGATGCGGTTCTTGCCCGATGGCGTGGCCTACCACGGATTCGACGTCAATCCGCGCTACGTGGCGTACGCGCAGCGCCGGTTCGCCGGCCGAGGTCAGTTCACCGCCCAGCGGGTCGACGCTGCACCGATCGCCAGCGGCGGCTTCGATGTGGTGATGGCCAACGCGATCCTGCACCACCTGGACGACAGCGAAGCCGCGCACCTTTTTGAGGTCGCGTGGTCACAGTGCAAGCCCGGCGGGTTCTTGCTGACCTACGACAATGCGTGGGTTGCCGAGCAGTCGGCTCCCGCACGCTGGTTCATTGGTCGCGATCGCGGCCGCCACGTGCGCCCGCCCGAAGGCTACCGTGCGCGTGCAAAACGGCGCTTCGCCCGCGTCGAGACGACCCTGCACCACGACGGCTACTGGATTCCGTACACGCTTTTTACCATGAAGGCGTGGCGCGACCCCCAGCCGGACAGCCCCGCGCTTGCCTGAACGGACGCGCAAGGCGCGCGGCTGAAGCGGCCCGCCGCACCGGTGCTACGCCAAAAATGCCCAATGTGCTGCGCTAAAAATGGCCAACGCGCCCGTGACCGCACGAATGCGGTTCAGGCGCGAGTGCCAAGCGCGGTCCGGGCTGGGCTGGTTACCAGGAGCCGTGCGAACCGTGCGAACCGTGCGAACCGTGGCTGCCGTGCGAGCCGTGCGAGCCGTGGCTGCCGTGTGAACCGTGGCTGCCGTGGCTGCCATGCGAGCCGTGCGAGCCGTGGCTGCCGTGCGAGCCGTGGCTGCAGTGCTCGGCCGTCATGTTGGCGTCGCCCGTCGGCAAGACGCTGCCGTCGCTTCCCGACAGCGTCAGGAAGGTCGACACGCGCGCTTCTTGCTTCTCGCTGATCGCGCCTTCCTCAGGCGACAGGAAATCGGCTGCGGTCTTCTTGAGTTTGGGAAGCGTCTTCTTCATCGGGTCCCCTCGTCGCTGCCAAGGTCGTTTCCCGGTGGCGGTCCGGGGCTGGTTCCTGGCGCAGTCGTCACGCGAGCTGGAGGTGGGTTGGGCCTGGGCCTTCGGGGGGTCGGTTTCTACTGCGAACGGGAACGGGCGACATACTGCCGCCGGTTGTCGCTACACTGCCGCCAGGTGTCGCTGCCGGTGCCGCTCGCGCCCGGGGGGAAGGGCCGGGGCAGCACCTGCACCCAAACACAGCTAGTACCATTGCGCCGTGTGCGTGTCAACCTGAGCGCACTGGACCGCAAGCCGCTGCGCCCTTGACCGCGCCGCCTGCCACGGCTACATCGCCAGCCCGCGCCGATTTGCGCGCTTGCCGACCGCCATGCCCAACCTGTCCCCGCCTGCTCCCTTGCCCGTGCCCGCGCCTGTGTGGTGGCGCGCCCTCGCCGAGTCCGGCGGTGCTGTCGCGGGGTTGCAGGCGGCGCGCTGGCTTTTCGGCGCGCCTGCGACCGTCGGCTGGGACGATCGCATCGAGCGCCCGGCGCCGCTGGCCGACCCGGAGGCGTGGCTGCCGGCGACGGCCAACCTGTCCCTGCCGGCCGGATCGCGGATCGTGCACGTTGGCAGTGGCGATCTGGCTGGCGCGGTCGAGGCGTCCCTGCGCAGCGGTCGGTTCAGAGCGCTGGCGGTGGCCATCTTGGCCGGCGGAGAACGCCTCGATCCGCTCGATGCTGGCCGCGACTGGCGCGACGGGGTGTTGCGCGCGGTCGGCGATCCCCGCGGCCTGTGGCGCGACGACCCGGCCGCAATCCTGGACCTTGCTGCGGTCGCGGCGCACACCGGGCTTGTACCCGATCGCGAGTTGCTGCGCGCGGTCCAGCGCGACGCGGTGCTGGTGCTGCAAGCCGACCGATCGCGCTGGCAACAGGCCCTGGGCGCGGTGCTGCTGGGTCCGCGCGCCTCGGTCGGGCTGCGCTTTCTTCATGCGGCCGGCGTTTTGCAGCTGGTGGTACCCGAGGCGACGGCGCTTTACGACTTCCACCGATCGTGCCCGGTACACCACAAGGACATCTGGGATCACACCTTGCAGGTCATTGAGAAGTGCCCGCCGAACCTGGTGGTGCGGTGGGCAGCGCTCATGCACGACACCGGCAAGGTCCACACCCGCACGGTGCAAAAGGGCCGCGTGCACTTCTTTGGCCACGAAGCGCTGGGCGCCAGCCTGATGGAAGGCGTTGCCGGCCGCTTGCACATGCCCGATGCGATTGCGCGGCGGATCGTGTACGTGATCGGCAACCACGCCCGCGCCAACGCCTACCTCGCCAACTGGACCGACAGCGCCGTGCGTCGACTGGTGCGCGACATGGGCGAGTACCTGGACGACGTGCTTGCGTTTTCGCGCTCAGACTACACCACCAAGCGCAGCAGTCGGCAGGCCGAGGTTCAGTCGCTGACCGCGCAATTGGCCGGTCACATTGCCGAGGTGGTCGCGGAGGACGGCAAAGTGCCGCCGCTGCCCAAGGGGCTCGGCACGTTCATCTTGGAGCAGACGGGTCTACAGCCCGGCCCGTGGCTGGGGCGCATTCAGCAGTGGCTGGAAGCCCAGTGCGAGGCCGGTGCGTTGCAGGCGCAGCGCGACGCCCAGTACTACTGGCAAGCGTTGCGCGATCTGGCTCCGGAATTGCTGGCGATCGCGCCCGGATCCGAACGACAGCGATCCCCAAAGGGCTCGCCCGGTCAGGCGACAGACTCAGAAGCGCCGGCGAGGACCGCGCGCGCGGCTTCCAAGCCGTCGATGGCCGACGACACGATGCCACCCGCGTAGCCGGCGCCCTCCGCGCAGGGGTACAGGCCGCGGTGGCTCACGCTTTGGCGATCGGCGCCGCGCAGAACCCGCACCGGCGAACTGGTGGTGGTCTCGACGCCCTGGATCACGGCTTCGGTCGACAGCCATCCGCGCAGTTGCGCGCGATCGACCTGGCGCGCGCCGGCTTGCAGGTCGCGGGTGATGCGATCGGGCAGCAATTGGTCGATGCGGCCGGCAACCAGGCCAGGTCGGTAGGTGTAGCGGGCCGGCAGGTCGGCGCTGGCTCGGCCGGCCACAAAATCGCCAAGCCGCTGCGCAGGCGCGTGGTAGTTGCTGCCGCCTGCCTCAAAGCAGGCGCGTTCAAGGCGACTCTGCAAGGCGAGGCCAAGTAGCGCGCCACCGGCCACGTGCAAGCCAAACGCCTCGTCGCCATCCAGATCGCCGGGTTTGTTGAGGTAGAACTCGCTCGCCGGCACTTGCGCCACCCACGCCGCGTTGGCAAAGCCGGAACCGCGGTTCGAGTTGGACATCCCGTTGACGTTCAGGCAACTGGCAAGCGTCGGCGTCGGCAGCACCTGGCCGCCCGGGCACATGCAAAACGAGTAGGTCCCGCGGCCGGACGGTGCCGTCTGCTGCAGGAAGTATTCTGCCGCGCCCACCGTCTGGTCGCCCGCCAGCGCCCCCAGTTGGATGCCGTCGATGAGCGCCTGCGGGTGCTCGACCCGCGCGCCGATCGCGAAGTCCTTGCGTTGCATGGCCACGCCGTTGCGCGCCAGCATGCGGTAGGTGTCGCGGGCCGAGTGGCCGGTGGCCAGGACGACCGCCGAGGCCGGCAATTCCGCGCCGTCGTCCAGCCGGACACCGACCACCTTCGCGTCGCCCCTGTCGCCGGCCAGCAAGAGGTCGTCCATCCGCCGGCCAAAACGCAGATCGTGGCCGGCTTCGAGCAGGGCCAGTCGCAGGCCCCGCAACATCTTGATGAGGTAGTTGGTGCCGATGTGCGGGTGTGCGGCGACCAGGATGTCGCGATCGGCGCCGAGCGCCACCAGCCGCTCATAGACCTCGCGCACCCACGGGTGCTTGCTGCGGGTGTAGAGCTTGCCGTCGCTATAGGTGCCCGCGCCGCCTTCGCCAAAACACAGATTGGACTCGGGGTCCAATTGGCCATGCACGCGCAGGTCGCGCACCTTGAGGTTGCGCGGTTCGACCGCTTCGCCGCGGTCGATGATCGTGCAGCGGATGCCAGCGTCCGCGAAGGCGAGCGCGGCGAAAAGCCCGGCTGGCCCCATGCCGACAATGACCGGTCGGCAGCCGTCCACGCTGCGGGCCAGTCGTTGTGGGCGCACCACTGGCGGCAGGGTCTCGTCGGACGGTGTTTCGCTGGCCAGGAACGCGGCGACCCGCAGCACCCACAGCGGGCGCTGCCGCTTGCGCAGGTCCATCGCCCGCCGCCGCACGGCGCACACGCCCAGATCGCCGGGAGTCACGCCAAGCGCCTGCGCAACTGCCGCGCGCAGGGACGGGTCCGCCTCGGGGGCCGGACCACCGCGCACGATGGGCAGCGTGATGTCGACGGTTCGCATGGGCACCGATCAGGGCACAGTATCGCAGTAGGCCACCCACGTCATGGCATTGGGGTCGGTCGAGGCGGGTCCGAAAATGGTGTGCGGGTTGTCGGTCAGCCAGCGGGCGTCGCGCCGCAGGTCTCCGCATGCCTTCTTCTTTTGGCCATCGGTCGCGGTGGCGAACGTCGGCAGGGCGTCGAGCGCCTTGCGCAGCGCCTTGGGTGGTTTGGCGGGGTCGCCGGTCGCACCGGTCAGGCTGGTATCGAATGGGTGGTTGACCTCAATGAAATACTTGTGCAATTCCTGACGGCCAGCCGGGTCGAGCGGCTTTTGGGCCAGGTAACGCACCAGATCGGTGTCGCCCAGGCGACCAGGGTCATCGCCGCGGCGGGTGTCCAGCTGCGCCGACAAGTTGCGCGCGGAGGTCTGGGCGAAAAAGTCGCGCGGCGCCAGGTACTCGACCTGCGGGTGCAGTTCGCGCAGCGGTGCGTCGAACCCCGCGCACAAGCGGCGCACCGTCTTGTCGCCGCACAGTTGACCGGCCAACAGCTGCACGACATTGCGCGCCACATCGGACCGGCCGAGCTTGTCGAGGTGAGCGACCACGCCCGGGTCGGCAAATGCCGCAGCGGCCGCCTGGAAATCGACCTCGAGCGGGCCGTCGGAGCCCACCAGCGCCAGATCGCCCGACGACATGCGGTAGACCTTGGTGTGCGCGAACGCGCCGTTCAGCGTGCACACGATGCTTTTGAGCACATCCTCGGAGAGTTCGTAGTGCTGGAGCCACTGCACCAAGACGCCGTCGGGCTTTAGCTTTTGACGGATGCGGCCAAAGCTGTCGGCGGTGAACAGGTCGGCCACGCCGACAACCCACGGATTGCTGGGTTCGCTGACCACGATGTCGAGCGTGCCATCGGGCAGCGTGCGCAGCACCTCGCGGGCATCGGCAATGGCGATGGTCACCCGCGGATGCGTCCAGATTTCGCCGTTGAAGCTCGCGAAAATGGGTGCGATCTCCAGTACCGATGGGCTGAGCTCGACCACCTGCACCTGCAGCGGGGTGCGGCTGGCCAGCGCGGCCGCGGTCATGCCGGTGCCGAGCCCGATGGTAAAAGCCTGGGTGGCCTGCGGGCGGTGCAAGATGCCCAGGTGGCCGAGCATCAACTGGGTGATGACGTCGGTGCCGGTGCCGCCGTCGCTCTTGCCGTTGGTGCGGAAGTTGAGAAATCCACTAGAAAACTTGTCAACGGTAATGGTGGCGTCTTTGCCGTCGCGGCGGTAGAGCGGTTCGATGTGTTTGCGGCGCGCCTCGACAAAGCGCACGACGTCTTGGGGCTTGGTGTCGCGCAGGCGGAAAAGGCCGCGTGTGATCACAAATCCGTCGGGCGCGGCGACCAGCAACAGCGGCCCCAACACCAGACCGACCCCAGCGACCGCCACCAGCGAACGGCCCTGCCACGGCCGCGGCAGCACCGCAAAGGCAACCATCAGCGAGATGACAAAGGTGACCAGCAGCGCCACCTCGACGCCAAGCGCGGGCATGACCACGAATCCGCAGCCCAACGCCCCCAGCAAGTTGCCGAGCGTGTTGCTGGCGAGGATGCGCGCGGTGGCGCGATCGGTCGCCGCGCCGCGCGCCTGGGCGCTCGCCAACAGGGCCGGAAACGACGCACCCAACGCCATCGCCGACGGCAGCAGGTGCGCGGCCAGGTACAGGTTGCCGCGCCACAACCACGCCGCGTAGTTGTCCGGGTGCGGGTTGAGCGCGAGGCGGATCTCCGCCAATCGGATCGGCAACGCGTCCAGCCGCAATAGCAAGAATGCCGTGCCCGCCGCGGCTGCGGCCTGGCTCATCGCCAGGACCCACTGCGGGTCGCGGGATCGCACGGCGCGCGCCGACCAGGCACTGCCGGCGGAGATGCCCGCGATGGCGACGGTGAGCATGAACGCGAACGAATAGACCGAGGAACCCAGCGACAACGCGGCGATGCGCGTCCACAGCACCTCTGCACACAGCGACACGAACCCGGTCGCAAACGCTGCGCCGACCAGATCCCAAGGCGTTGCACCGCTCGCGGTGTGCCGGGCATCGTCGTCCACGACCGCGTGCTCCACAGCCGCCGCGGGCGGTTGCGCGGTCGCGGGTGCGGGCGCGCCCAGGCTCAACAACCAGGCCGCCGCCGCCACCGCAAGATTGACTGCGGCGCCCACGTACAGCGGTTGAACGATGCCCAAGGCTTCGATCAGCACAAAGCCGGTCCCCGCCGCGCCAAGCGCTGCGCCGAGCGCGTTGATGACGTAGTAGCGCGACACCAGTTGCACGCCATGGGCGGGGTCGAGGCGCTGCACGCCAGCCGCCAGCACCGGCAACGTCGCGCCCATCGCCCCGGTCAACGGCAACGCCAGCGCCGCTGCCAATGCGAGCTTGGCCAGCGTCGCCGCCCAGCCGCCCGGGGGCAGTGTCTTGGCGACGTCGGCGAACGCCTCGAACGCGTAGTACGAGACGGTTGGCAGCGCCAGCGCCCACGCGCCGATAAAGGCCTCCAGCGCCGCATACCCGGCGATGGGCCGCGGCAATGCCACCACCAACCGGCGCAGCGGCCGCTCGACCGCCCACGCGCCGGCCGACAGGCCGCCCAAGAACGTCGCCAGCATCACGGCCTGCGACGAGCCCGAAGACCCCAGGTGCAGTGCCAGCAGTCGGGACAGCACCACCTCGTAGAGCAGGCCCGTGCAACCGGTCAGCAGAAGCAGAAGCGGGATGATGCGCGCCAGCACGGGGCCTCAGTCGCGCCCGGCGGCGCGGGGCGCAAGTCTGGGCCGGCGGGGCGGCCAATGCAACCCGGCGGCGGCGCAGGCGCGCAACCAGAAAAACCAATGACGAGACCGCTACTTGAACTGGGGTCTTGCCCTCGCGGCCGTGGCACGCCAACATACCGGCATGAAAGTCGCACGCACTGCTTCAACACCTTGCGCAACGTCAACCTGGGTGGCCCTGGGTGCCTGCATCGTCGCCTTCTGCACGGTCCAGGTCGCGTTTGCCGCGCCAGCCGATACCGATGCAGACGCGGACGGCCTGGCCGATGCGTGGGAAGTCAGCTATTTCGGCAACCTGGGCCAGGGGCCAACGGGTGACCCAGACGGTGATGGCCTCGGCAATGGCGAGGAGCACGGTGCCGGGACCGACCCCACCCTCAAGGACACCGACGGCGACGGTCTGCTCGACAAAGAAGAGCTCAAGCCGACCGGCGGCTTGCCGGCGACCAATCCGCTCAAAGCCGACACGGACGGCGACTTTCTGACCGACCACGCTGAGGTGACCAAGTTCAAGACCAGCCCGGTCAAGGTCGACACCGACGGCGATGGCCTGCCGGACAACATCGAACTGCAAGTGACCAAAAGCAATCCGCTGCAAGTCGACACCGACAATGGCTTTAGCGACGACGGCGCCGAAGTGCTGATCGACGGCACCAACCCGACCGACCCAAGCGACGACACCAAGGACAATGACGGCGACGGGCTTTCGGACTGGAAGGAACTGAACGTTTACAACACGAACCGGTTTGCCAAAGACACCGACAACGACGGCTTGGACGACGGCGAAGAGGTGACCAAGTACAAGACCAAGCCCGATGTGGCCGACACCGACGCGGACGGCCTGCTCGATGGCGCCGAAGTCAGCCCGGTCAACAAGACCGATCCGCTCAAGGCCGACACCGACGGCGATGGGCTGCAAGATGGCGCCGAGGTCAACACCCACAAGACGTTGCCACTTGTCGCCGACACCGACTGGGACACACTTTCCGACGGCAAGGAGGTTCAGCTCGGCACCAGCCCGCTGCTTGCAGACAGTGACGGCGGCGGCGTTTTTGACCCGGTGGAGTTGAGCGACGGCAGCGACCCCAAGGTCAAGGCCGATGACACAGGGAAAGACCCT
>CAXRHS010000197.1:0-2931 GCA_964230235.1 Myxococcota bacterium | reverse complement strand
CGGCGAAGCGGTTCGGCCTGCGCAATTGGCTTACCGCACAGGTCCGCGCCTACTTGACCCGTGGTGCGGCGTTTTGCGTCGAACTTGACCTTGAGCGCTCCATCCGGTTCAACGCAGCCTACTTGGCGCGGCGTGCCGAGTTCGTACTAGCGCGCAAGCGAGTTCACCGTGGGTGCGGGCCAGACGGAGGCAAGCTAGCCGAAGTCCTCGGCGTGCAAAGCGCCGTCGCAGACGCCAGCTTTCTGGAAGTCTGGCTGCAGTTCGTCGCCGACGTCGCGGACGAACTTGTAGAGGTCAGCAACTTTGGACACATCGAAGATGTCAGCTGGGCAGACGCGGAACGGTACATCGACCGGGTAGTTGCGCCGCGGCCGCGCAACCTTCGCAGAGCAGGGGCAACACCTGCGACTCTGTCTGCGCGGGAGCAACTGCGCCAGCCCCTTTCGGTCTTGGGTGGATATCGGCGGCACAGGCGAATACTGGAAGGACTGGCGTCAGGCGACCCGGCGGTTGTGGCGGCGACATTGGACAGTTGGCAGTGCAGGCGAATGCAAATTCCGTCGATGTGTGGCGACGAGGACTGGGATGCTGCGTTCCACGCGATTGGGCAATGATGTCGACATGGCGCCAGCGGTGAGGCTCCGCACCATGAGCCTGTTGATTGTGCAATGTACCAGGTAAGCACGAGCACGCACTTTGGGCGCGCCCGGCTTGACCCTAGCCCCGACACTGTCGCCGGTACTCGCACTCGCGACACGCCCAGCCCGGATTCGGCCAGAACGCGCCAGCCCGAATGGCATCGAGAACCCGGCACACAATGGTCACCGCCTCGATCATCTCCCGGTCCGTCCGCCGCAGTTCGTAGGTCAGGAACTTCGGCGCCTTGGTCTTGGTGAGTACCTGCAACCTGACAGCTTCCGCGTCCGTCAGCGCCTGGTAGAGCGAGACCTGCAGGTCAAATTCCAACTGGTCGCGGCTCCAAGCCCGCGCCGCCGTCTTGTGCTCCAACACCGCCACTTTGCCGTCGACCTCAACGACGGCGTCCATGTACGCAACCAGTTGCTCTTCGACGATCTCGCCGGTGTCGGGGTCGACAATGTCGGCATGCACAGCTTCTTCAACGGCCAGCACCGTGTGCGGCGGTGCCACGTCCGCCAGAAACGCGCGGATCAACGCCTCGCCGCCGGCACGCACGTCGAGTTCCGACTCGCCGTCGTCGTACTTGACTGGCGGTGCGCCGGCCATGCCATCGGTCAGCGAGTCGTTGTAGTGTTCCAACACTGTCGATGCGACGGGCGACTTGCCCGCCCTGATGGCGCCGTAGTAGCTGGCGAGCGCTGCATGAACCGCGCCACCCAGCACCAAGTTGGCCGACCGATGCTCGGGCTCGGCGCCCATGACGTACCGGAACTGGTACCGCTTGGGGCACATCTGAAACGCGCGAATTTGGCTGACCGAGACGCGCAGTACTGCGGGATCGGCGGGCTTGAGGAACTTCATGGTGCCCTCCTACGCCGCGTTGCTCAGCGATTTGATGAAGTCGCTGGCTTGCTGAACGGTCAGGTAGGCGCACTGGCGGCCGAAGCGCTCACGCGCCAGGTCCTCAAGTTCGCCTTTGGCCAGACCCTGGCTGCGCCCCAGCTTGCTGATAAACTCCGCTTGCTTGCGTGTCAACCGATTGGTCGTCGGAACCTCCGGCTCTTCCTCGGGTGGCGGACTGGGGACCAGCTTGGGCTTGGTCGGCGGAGCCGGCGACGATTCTTCGGGCCCGTACAGGTGCAGACCCACGCCGAGCAGCGTCGCCGCCTTCTTGAGCGCGTCGGTCGCCGCAGCCTTGAGGTCGTCGGCCAGACTGAGCAACTTGCCTTCGCGGTTGCGCGTCACTTCTGAGCCGCCAAACGCCTGCTTGACCAAATCGCCGGCGCGCACCTCGCCCAGTACGATGACCTCGACGTCTCGCACATCGTGCTCCAGTACCTTGAACGACCAGTCGCCGGCAAAGGCCTCGTTCAGGCGCTGCACCACCAGATGTCCTTCGATGTAGCTGATGGCCTGACCGTTGCGGCCGGGCCGGGTCTTGATATCGACAAACGGGCGCGACAGCACCCGCAGATTGTTGTTGTCCATTGCGTGAATCTCCTTGGCCGAATATTACGCCGTAATATTTTGCCGAATGCGGGCGAGTCCGCCCTGTTGCTGGCAGATGTTGCGCAGCCACATGACCGCGAAACCCGTGAGGTCGCGCAGCGCTTGTGGCCGATAGCCAATCGGTTGGTCTTTGGCGTCAAGCTGCACGGCTTCGGTGTAGTGGCCTGTGCAGAGTTGCAGCGATACCGGCAGCCAGCCACCGTCGGTTCGCAGGAAAACGCCGTCTGGATCGCACACGCGGTCGCCATTCTGCGTGTAGTAGTGAGCGAGGCTGAACTGGCGCTCGCTCAGGCGGTCGATGTGCAGGGGCATGTAGCTGGCGCTGTTCTGGACCGTACGGCTGCCGCCGACCTCAAGGTCCGCTGTCAGGGCTGCAAGCAGCGCGCCAGTAAATCTAGGCAAATTGCGCATTGCGCCTCCTTGTGGTGCTGCGCCGCCGGGGCCGCCGACCATCGGCAGCCCCAGCAGCACAGTGTTTGGCTACCGCCCCAACAACTCGAAGCACACCGCAAGGATGGCCAGCGCGAGGCCGGCTACCGCGCGTTGCACCGCGGGGCTGTTGAGAAGGTAGTTGATGAACGCAGCCATGTTGGCCTCCGAAGTTAGAGCGTCAAGCCGTTGCGGAAATCGAAGGTCAGTTCCGCCCGGGTGGGCCGGTCGCTGGCGTACTGCGCCACTTGGCTGGCGATGAACGCAGCCAAGCCTGACGCGCAGTACATCGTTGCCTTTGCGGTACAGGGTGCCTGGTACGCTTCGCTGCTCGGGTAGAGCGTGTTCTCGTAC
>CAXRHS010000196.1:0-6543 GCA_964230235.1 Myxococcota bacterium | reverse complement strand
GGCCGACGTCGCCCGCGATCATCCGGGCCGCGGAGTGCGACTCGGCCACCGGAGTCGGCAGTCGGGCGGCGACATCGGCCCAAGCGTCAGCCACAACAGCGGCCGCGACGCCGACGTGTTGTTCTACGCCATCGACCGGCTGGGCCAGGACGGGCAGGCCGCGGCGTTTTGCCGCTTCGACGCCGCCGGAGTCTCGGACTGGCCGGCTGGCGACGCCGGTCGCTACGAATTCGACACCGCGCGCAACTGGGCGCTGGTGCGCAGCTGGCTCGGCAACGTCGACGCGGTGGTGCAGTGGATCTTTGTGTCGGCGCCGTTGCGCAACCTTTTGCTCGATCACGCGCTGCGCATGGGCGAACCGGCGACCTTGCGGGCGCGCGCCGCCCGGGTGCTGGCCCAGCCGCGCGACTCCAGCCCCCACGCCGACCACTTTCACGTGCGCATCGCGTGTCCGGCGAGCGACCGGCCGGCCTGCGTGGACGGCGGCGTGGCGACCGGGCTGGCGCGGGCGGCGCAGGTCGACGCGCTGCTGCAGATGTACCACCAGGGCAGCCCCGAAGAGCAGCGCTACGCCCGGGAATTGTTGCGCTTGCCCGACGCCACCGACCTGGGCGACTTGCCCCCGATCGAGGGCATCGACTGAAATTTTTGGCCGCCAGCAACGACCGGACTACGATGGCCGCCATGCACTATGTCTGCCCGCAGTGTGACCGGCAATACCCTGAAAGGCTGCCGGCTTGCCCGGCCGACGGCGCGGGGCTGCTCGGCGTGCACGACGCGCCGCCCGATCCGCTGCTCGGCGCGACGCTCGACAACCGCTTTCGCATCGACCGCCTGCTCGGCCAGGGCGGCATGGGCGCGGTGTACGCCGGCGAGCAGGTCTCGGTCGGGCGGTCGGTGGCGATCAAGGTCATTCGCGGCGACGCGGGCGGCGACGCCGAAGTGGTCAAGCGCTTTCACCGCGAAGCGCGGGTGATTTCGCAGCTCCAGCACGGCAACGTGGTGCAGCTCATCGATTTTGGCCAGACCGAGGCAGGCCTGCTGTACCTGGTGATGGAGCTGGTCAGCGGCCGATCGCTGTCCGACGAGATTGCAAAGGGGCCCATGTCGCTGCAGCGCACCGCGACGATTGTCTGCCAGGTGTGCGACGCGCTGGCCGCGGCGCATGCGCTGGGCGTGGTGCACCGCGACCTCAAGCCGGACAACATCTTGCTGACCAGCCAGCCCGGCGCCGCTGACGTGGTCAAGATCTTGGACTTCGGTATCGCCAAGGTGGCGGGGCACAACGATGCGCGCACCGCGCTGACCCAGACCGGCGCGATCATGGGCACGCCGCAGTACATGAGCCCGGAACAGATCGACGCCACCGGTCAGGTCGGCCCGGCGACAGACCTGTACGCGCTGGCGGTCATCACGTTTGAGCTGATTGCCGGCCGACCGCCGTTTGAGGACAGCGAGTCGATTGCGCTGCTGATCAAGCACCTGCGCGACCGGCCGCCGCGGCTGAGCGAAGTCGCGCCGCAATTGGCCGCTCCCGCGACCGTCGAGCAATTCCTGCAGAAGAACCTCGCCAAGGACCCGCAGCAGCGATCGAGCTCGGCACTGGCCTTCAAGGCCGAACTGACGCAGGCCGTGGCGCCACCGCCGCAAGCACCAGCCGCAGCGCCGTTGGGGGCCGAAGCGGCCCATCCCTACGCCAACCGCGACACCCTGCACGGGTCGGCCAACGCGGGTGCGGCAGTCGGGGCGCCGGTCGCCCGCCAGACTGCGCTCGGCTTGCAGTCCGCGGCGCGGATTAGCGGCCTGGCGCAGACCGAGCCGGTCGACGATCCGGCGGCGACCCGGCAGGTGCCGCGGCCGACCGTGACCGAAGCGGCGCCACAGCCCACCGTGGCAACCCCCGCAGCTGCGCCGGCGGTGGATCGCAGCGCGCCCGCATCCGGCGTGCCCAAGTGGGCACTTGGCATTGCGTTTGTTGTGTTGGCGGCCGCAGCGGCGGTGCTGGCAACCTGGGCGGTGCGTCCCAAACCGACCACGGCACCAGCGGCGCCGACGGCCGAACCGACACAGCCCGCGGCGCCAGCTGCTGCACCGACGGCGCCCCCACCCACTGCGCCAGCACTACCCGCGGCCGCGCCAACCGCGCCATCGCCGCCCGAACCGGCAGTCGCCGCGCCACCACCCGCCGAACCCGCCGCGGCAGACGCCGGATCGCAAGCGGCCACCGGATCGGCACCGGCGGCGGAACCGCTGCGGCCGACCGCGCCCAAGAAACAACCGCCGGGGCCAGCCAAGAAGACCAAGGACGACAAGGCCGATTTTCGGCTGTGACCGCGCCCGGCAACGCCCCCTCGATCGGCGCGCGCTGGGCTACTTGCCGCCCTTGGCGAGATCCTTGACCGTGACGCCGGCCGGCGGCTGCCACTCAAAGATCTTGTCGTCCACGGCCGCGTAGCTGGGCAGGCGCCACACCAGTTCAGTGGTATCGCCAATCGGGTCCACCAGCTTGGAGGCGCGAACCGCAAAGGTCGCCTTGTCGACGATGAGCGTCAGCGACCGCAAAAGCTGGGTACCGGTCTTGGGCACGAGCTTGAGCGCGAAGGCGTCGGGCAGCGGCGAGGGCAGCAATTCGAGGTCGAACTCTTTGGCGAGGTTGCCCTGGCCGACCAGGTACGCGGTCGCCTGGTAGACCTGGCTGTTGCGCACCGGCACCCGGACTGCCAGCCGTTCGCGGCGCTCGTAGGACCACAAGATGTCGCCGTTGCAAAAATAGAACACTTCTTCGCCCGGATAGTCCCAGCGCATCTTGCCGGCCTGGCCCTTGGCCAAATCGCCGCGCTTGATCCAGGCCAACCCTTCGCGCTTGAGACCGGCCGCCAGTCCTTTCTTGGTCACCACCTGGGTAAACGCTGCGTGCACGGCCGGTTGCGCCTGGTAGAAGCCGAAGATGCCGTCGGCGACTGCCTGCGCAGTGGGCTCGCCGGTCGCCGGCGGTTTGGCCGGGGCGGCGGGTGCCGGCTGCGGCGGTTCGACAGGCGCGGCCTTGGCGGGCTGCGCGGCGGCCGGGTTGGCGGGGGCGGCAGCTGCCGGTGCTGCCTTGGTTTTCTTTTTGGGTTTTTTGGACTTGGCCTGGGCCAGGCCGGCCACCAGCGCGAGCGAAAATGCCAACACGATCGCCAGCGTGCGGCGCCTTGCAACGGGGAAAGTCACGGCTGAAAGCTCCCTGGCGCGCGCGCCAACCGGGCCGGGCAGTTTGGCACGCGGCCGCATGGGTGCCAAACGCACCGCGCGCGCTGGGGGTTCAACCTGCCGGATCCGGCGGGCGCCATTGGCGGGAAATCCGATTTATATCAGTGACTTTTCGCGGCAGTGGCAATTTTCTGGCGCACCGCTGGCGGCATGGTAGCTTCGGCCTCTGCACGGCCCCCGCCCGCGTGCGGTCGCCGCGCAGCCACACGAAAACCAGGCGCAAGTGGTTGGTCGGCCGCGCCGCGGGTGCGCGGTGCGGACCGCTCGGACCGGTTGAAACGGACATAGCAAGGCAGGTGGGCCATGGCCAAAGGCAATTCGACGCAGCCCAAAGCGGTCGGCAAGACGACCGAGGCGATGGCCAAGGTCGATGTGCGCCAGCGCGAAATGCGCGGCGAAATGGCCGGAATCGTGTTGCTTTTTGCCGGCGTTGGCTTCGCGGTGTCGCTGCTGACCCACGACCCGCGCGACATGGCCTCGGTGGCAGCGGGCAAAAGCGCCGAACACATCGCCAACCTTTTGGGTCCGGTCGGCGCGCGCATGGCCGACCTTTTGCTGCACTTTTTTGGCCTGGGCGCCTTCCTGATCAATGCGCTGGTGCTGGCGCTGGCGTTCGCCACCTTGACCGGCAAGATGCGCGCCCCGCGGCTTGCGCTGGCGGTCGGCGCCATCGGCGCGAGCTTGTCGGCGCTGGTCATGCTGCACCTGATCGCACAGCGGGTCGGCTGGCGGCCGATGGGCAAGGAGGCCGCGGGCCTGTTGCCGGGCGCAGTGGCGATGGTGCTCAAGGCCATGTTCAAGACCACCGGCACGGCGATGCTGGCGGGCTGCACGTTTCTGGCCGCGCTGGCGGTGATGTCGGGTCGGTCGCTGACCAGCATGTTCGTGCGCTGGGTGTCGCGGCGGGCGGCGCCGATGGTCGAGACGGTCGCGACCTCGACGACCGACGCCGCAAAGTCGGGCTGGGCCCACCTGGGCGACACCATGCGCAACCGCGCCACCCGGCCCAAGGTCACCGAGCACACCTTTGACCCGACCGCGGCACAGCTTGCGTCGGCCGAGGCGGCCGCGGACCAGCAGGCGGCGGATGCGTGGCTGGACAGCGCCCCGGACCGCGATCGGGTGGTCAGCTTTACCGCCGCCGACTTGCTCGGCCCACAACCGGTCGCTGAACCCGACCGCGCGGAGCTTGGCGCAACCGCGGTGTCGCGACCGGCGCGCGCTGCCGATCCGATGCCGACCCAGCCGGTGACCGCGCCCGCGCTGCGGGTGCCGCCGCTGGTGGGTGCGCCGACCGCCGAGGTCGCCGCGGCCGACCTGCGCACCACCATGCCGTACAACCCGATCGATCGCCGCCAACCCGAACGCGGCGAGGGGGTGGGACCGACCTGCCGGATGAATGCGGTCGAGCTCGACCAGGCGCTGACGGACCTCGATGGCGTACTGGCCGGCGATGAGCCGGAGATCGGCGCGGCGTTCGTGATGCCGGTGGTCGACGATCGCTTTGGCGAGGAATTGCCGCCGCCGCCGCCTGGCGCGGGCACGCTGCGACCGGCGTCGATGGCCGATGGCCCCAGCTTGCACGAAGGCCCGCGAATCGTGGCCACCGAAGCGCTGCGCGGCGCGCCGGCGGGTCAGCCCATCGAAGCCGTGCAGCAGTCACTGGCGCTGGACAACAAGGTGTGGGTGTTGCCGCCGAGCACGCTGTTGCAGGAACCGCCGCACCAGGGCTTGAACCTGGACGAAGCGGCCCAGGCGGTGCTGCACGAAAACGCCGAGATCCTGACGCAAAAACTCAAAGACTTCGGGATCCTGGGCGAGGTCGCCCATATCCTGCCGGGTCCGGTGGTGACCACCTACGAATTCAAGCCCGCCGCAGGCGTCAAGATCAGCAAGATCGTCGGCTTGCGCGACGACCTGACCATGTCGCTGTCGGCTTTGGGGGTTCGGGTGGTGGCGCCGGTGCCCGGCCGCGACGTGGTCGGCATCGAGGTGCCCAACAAGCAGCGCCAGACCGTGTACTTTCGCGAAGTCTTGGAGCGCCACGAGTTTCGCGACCACAAAGCCGCGCTGGCGCTCATCCTTGGCAAGGACATCGAGGGTCGGCCGATGACGCTCGATCTGGCCAAAGCGCCGCACATGCTGGTCGCGGGTGCCACCGGCACCGGCAAGTCGGTGGGCGTCAACTCGTTTATCTCGTCGCTGCTTTTCCGTTGCTCGCCCGACGACCTCAAGCTGATCCTGGTCGACCCCAAGATCTTGGAGCTCAGCCTGTACGAGGGCATTCCGCACCTGCTGCTGCCGGTCCTGGACGAAGCCCGCAAGGCGGAGTTGGCGCTCAAGTGGGCGTGCAAGGAAATGGACCGCCGCTACCGGATGATGGCCAACGTCGAGGCGCGCAACCTGGCGGGCTACAAGGCGATGTTGCCGGATTTGCGCCAGCAGGCGTTGCGCGCCGCCAATATGCCGGTCGTTGAAGGCATGCCACGGCCGGCGGTGGAAATGCCGGAAGACCCGCCGTACAACGTAATCGTCATCGACGAGTTCGCGGACCTGCTCGCCGTTTCTGGCAAAGAGATCGAGCAACCGGTCGGCCGCCTGGCCGCCAAGGCCCGCGCCGCCGGCATCCACGTCATCCTGGCCACCCAGCGGCCGTCGACCGATGTGATTACGGGCGTCATCAAGGCCAACTTTCCAACCCGGGTCAGCTTCAAGGTCGCGTCGTCGATCGATAGCAAAGTTGTGTTGAACTGCGTCGGCGCCGAAACCCTGCTCGGCAACGGCGACATGCTGGTGGTGCCACCCGGCGAAGGGATGGTGCGGCGCTGCCACGGCACCTGGATCAGCGAAAAAGAAGTGTCGGCGCTCGCCAAGTTCTGGAAAGACCAAGGGGCACCGCAGTTTGAGATGGACATCCTCAAAGACCCCGAAGCCGAGGCCGAGGCCGACGAGGACGACGCCGCAATCGACGAATTGTACGACGACGCCGTGCGGGTGGTGGTCGAGGCCGGCCAGGCGTCCGTCAGCTTCTTGCAGCGCAAGCTGGCGATCGGCTACGGCCGCGCCGCCAAGCTCATCGACAAGATGGAGCGGCGCGGACTGGTCGGGCCGTCGCGCGGACCCAACAAGCCGCGCGAAGTGCTGGGCGGCCGTTAGAGGGTGTTTACATTCATTGCCGTAGCGAGCGGAATCAGGCGCCCGCAAGGCGAGGCGGAGGCCGCGTGACGACTGAGGCGCACTCGCAGTGCGCCGCAGGGAGGAAGGGGGCCGACAACAAAGCATGGCGGGATGCAT
>CAXRHS010000195.1:0-6567 GCA_964230235.1 Myxococcota bacterium | reverse complement strand
CTGAATTGCCTGCATGGCACGGGTGGCGTCTTCCACTGCAGACGTGCCGTTGTCCGAGGCTTCGCGCGCTTGCTCAGAGGTCTGGATGACCGAATTGCTCGTCTGCAAGGCCTGTTGCGAGGTGCCTTTGACCTCTGCGATGGTCGCAGTGACTTCAGTCAGGGTTGCCGACTGCTGCGCGGCCGAGGCGCTCAACTCGGCGCTCGTGGCCACCAGGCTATTGACTGCGCCGCCAAGGCCTTCACCGAACTCGCGCAAGGCGGTGACGAACGTGGTCTTGAGCTCCTGTTCGTGGTCCATCATCGCTTCGATGTAGGTGTCGATCGCAAACCCCATGTCCAAGAAGATGATCTTGACCAGGCTTTGCAGCTTGTTGCGAATCTGCTCCGGATCGCCGGCGAACTGCTGAAACACGAAGTTCATCACCGTGTTCAGGTACAGCGAGTAGGCGCCCATGTACCACTGTGGCTCCAGCCCGATGCGCTCGTGGGTGCGGCCAATCACCAGCCGCTTGTGCATGTAGGCTTCGTCGTAGACGCCTTCCATCATCTCAAGAAAGTACTCGCTCTGCGTCTTGCGCAGCCGCGCAATGTGCCTGTCGCTGGTCAGGTGGGCTTTGGTCTCGCCGTGGGTCAGCAGGTGGTCGTAGAACACGCCGACGACCTCGTCGAGGTGGGCGCGCGCCATCTCTTTCATCGCGACCATGTTGGCGGCGTCGCTCTCCAAGATGTTGAGAAAGGCTTTGCGGCGATCGATGTCATAGCGGGTCACGGGTCCTCCTACGGCGTGGGTTGCGATGGCTTGTGGCTCAAGCGGTTGCCAGCGGTCCAGTGCGACGCGGCCGGTGCGTCAGCGCGGGTGCGGTCGGCAAACGCAGGGCTTGCGGCGGTTGGTTTGGCGCCAGCCCTTCTGGCGCGCGCCTTCAGGCGCAGAAAAACCTGGGTTGGGCGACCAGGCCCGGCAGGTTGATGACAATGTGGCCGTCGCGGGTGACGCCGGTCAGGCAATCATCGCCAAGCGGCAGGTTGATGGGTGGCGGCGCGATTTCGTCGTCGGCGACGCGCACCACGCCATCCACCGCGTCGACGAGCAGGGCGACACTTGCAGCCGCGCCGGCCCCAACGATGAACCAAGGCTCCGCACTGACCGGCGCATCCAGGGCACCCAGGCTGGCGAGGTCATGGACGGAAATCACCCGACCGTGGGCGTAGACTACGCCCTTGACGACCGCTGCCGCGCCGGGCACCCGTGTCAGGCGCTGCAGCGGACGCGCTTCGTAGAGCTGCTGCAAGTCCACTGCATAGGTGGTGTCGCAACGCCGAAACACCAGCATGTCGCGCCCCGGCTGGAACCCGACGACGGCCCGCTTGCGGTAGCGCGCGGTGCGCTCTGCCAACATGGCATGCACGACATCGCTGTACGCAGCGACGCTGGTGGCGCCGGGGTTGGTTCCGGCCTGCGCGGTGCGCTTGGGTTTAGCCACGGAGACCTCGGGTGCGCGCTTCCAGCATCGCCTTGAGTTGCCGCACGGTCAGATCCTCCGAGTAGGGCAGCGTACTGCTGTCGTTCAGCTTGGTCAGCAGCTTGCCCGCCCACTCGAAGCGTTTCTCGGCTTGCGCGGCCTGGTTGTTCATGCGCAGGGCTTCGCCGCTCAGATAGGCGATGAAGGCGGCGTCCGGCTCCAAGAACGCTGCGGCGCGCGCGCGCACCAGTGCCTCGTCGGCGGCGCGGGTGTCGATGGCGGTCAGCGCAGCCAAGACCAGCGAGGGGACGTGGGTTGGGTAGTCGCGCAGTTGCTGTTGCAACAATTGCAGACCAAGCGTCGGGTCGCCCTGCAGCACCATCTGCCGGGCCAAGGCGTACTGCGCGTGGGCGTCGTCCGCGGGTTGCGCAGCACTGGACCAGGGCAGGCTGCGCTCGCGGTCTGGCGAGCTGCCGTGCGCTGTGAGCGCGTGGTCGGCAGAAGCCGACCCGGACCGGCTTGCTCGTGCGCGTGGCGGTGACGTTGCCGTTTGCGGCGACGCTGGTTGCGGCCGTGACGCGGCGGCCGTTGCTGACGCCTTGGCGCTAGCACGCGCCGTGTCAGCCCGATCCGCGGTATGGCCGACCCGCACACGCCCTTGTAAGGGCGCCGCAGTCGCGCCTGGTCCAGCCGCAAGGGCTGCAACCCCTTGCCGCTGGTGGATCCACACGGTGCCGTGCAGCACGCTCGACATGCCAAGGCTGGCGGGCGGCGGCGGGTCGCTTGGGCCCGGCAAGATGACACCGTGCGGGCGCAACACCGCAGCAAGGTTGCCATAGGTGCGGCTAACGGCATCGGGGTGGAAGTAGATGAGTACGTTGCGACACACCACCAGGTCGAAATGCCAGTCGCTCGGCAAGGCATCGAGCAGATTGTGGCGGGCAAAGCGCACCGGCCGGCGCACTGCGTCGCTCACCGTCACCGTGTGGTCGTCGACGGCCAGCCATGACTGCCGGGCGGACTCCGGTACGCCGCGCAGCGACCACAGCGAATACCGGTTTGCCGCCGCTGCGTCCAGGCTCGCCTGACAGGCATCGATGGCGTCGATGTGCAGCAGCCACTCCGCTGGCAGCAGTGGCAAAATCGTCGCAGCCAGGCTGTATGGCTCTTCGCCACTGGCGCAAGCCGCGCTAAGCACGCGCACGGTATAGGGTTCTCCTGCCACCTGGCGCTGGGCGATCAACCCTGGCAGCCACTGCTCAGATAGCCACTCAAAATGGTTGGCGTGGCGCAGAAACATCGATTCGTGGACGGTCGCAGCCGACACGATGGCGCTTTCGATGGCGCTCGCCGCTGCGTCCGTCTTGCGTAGGGCGGTGAGCAGGCGCTCCAACCACGACGTGTTCAGACGGTCGGCGTCCAGGCCGTACCGCTCTTGCAGGTACGCGCGCACCGAGGCGTCGGTCCAGTCGCGGGCGTCCATGGTCACAGCGAAGGCCCACGCCGCGGTACGATCTGCAGAACGGCGCCGTCGACTTTCGCGGTCCGCAAGGTCGTGCCGTTGTCAGACTCCCAATTCAAGCACGCACCAGCACTGACCTCGATCACGCCGTACACGTGCTGTGCAACCACTGCTACCCGCTCGGGCGCTGCGCCGAGAATCAGTAGCGTCGCATCGGGCGACGGCAATTGCCCCGCTGCGGCGGCACTGAACTCCAACACCGGCACCGCATCACCGTCGAGGTTGAAGTACCCGAGGCAGTTGGCGGCCGCACCTGGGATGGGCTCCAGCAGCAGCATGGGCGCGGCGAGATCGACGTCCGCGACATCGGCCAACCGCGGGCCCGCTGAAGTCTCAAAATGGACGAAGTTGCGAGTGGTCATGGATCGTGCACGTCAAGTCGGGGTCGGCTCTGCTGGTTTTGCGATGCCGCTTCGGGACATCACCGCGACCTTTCGCACCAGCAATCCGCGGCACCCTATGGCAGGTGCGATGAGCACGCCGGATCGGCCAGCATCATGGTTTCCCGCCCCATCGTATCCAAGCGCGGCAATTGCGCCGCAGGGCAGCGGACTGTGCTTGGCCCGCAGCGCGATGTCAAGGCCACCGTGGACTGCTACCGGCCGCGACCCTTTGCACTCGCGCAGTTTCATGGCAAGCTTGCCGTCGGGGTCGGCAGGCGCGTCCGCCGCACCCTGCGACGCCCAGATTTGCCTGTCAGCCCGGGCTGTTTTGATGGCCATCTTTTCGCCCGCATCCCCATTCTTGGACAACGCGCGTCGGGCGATGAGCCGCGGCTGCCTGGCCACCCTGCCGCTTGTGTGGCTTGGCGTCGCGGCAAGCCCGCCCTGTCCGCCGTTTGCCGCCCACTTGACCGGTCGGGCCGAGACTGCCGCGCTCGCCGCCGTGGTGCTGGGCGCGCTCGCGATGTGGCTGGTGCGAAAGCGCACCGCCGTATCGCCAGTCATCGGTTGTGCCGCCCTCGCAGCCGTCGTCAGCGTGTGTGACGGTCTTGCCGGTGCCGTGCTGGCTGGTTTGCCTGCCGTGTACGCTGCACTGCTCCTGTTCGCCCACTTGCCACTTGGCCGCGCGCTGGCGGTGATGGCCGCAGTTGGCGGCGTGCACGCGATCGTGGCGGTCGCTGGCTGGGACCGGGTCGCCCCGCAGTCTGACGTGGCTGTGTTGATGGCGCGCGCAGGGTGGCTGGCCGCAGTGCTTGGCCTCATCGTGACACTGGTCCGCGCAGCGCGCGACTACATTGCCGCCAGCGAGGCCGACCACGCCGCAGCTGCGGCTGAGATTGCCGAGGTCGCGCGCGAGGCGGCTGCGCGCGCCGCGCAATTGGCACGGACTGAAGCCAGTCTGCGCGCCGCCCAAAGGACGACCGATGGCTTTTTGGCACAGACCGGCCACGAGCTGCGCACGCCGCTGCACGCCATCTCTGGCCTGGCCCACCTGGCCCTGCGCACCGAACTTTCGACGCGTCAGCGCGATTACCTGGACAAGATCAGCCAGGCCGCAGCCGGGCTAACTGGGGTGCTCAACAACGTCATCGATCTGTCGCACTGCAACGAGCAGCTCAAACTCGATTGCCTGCCCTTTGAGCTGGACCATGTGATAACCAACGTCGCCGGCATCGTGCGGATGGTCGCCGACGAGCGCGGCATCGAGCTTGTCTTTGCCGTGGACCCGCGCGCCCCACGTTGCCTGGTCGGCGATGCCCGTCGGTTGGGCCAGGCGCTGTACAATCTCAGCAGCCATGCCGCAAACCGTATTGAGGGCGGGTCGCTGACCCTGTGCGCGACGCTGGTCGGCGAAGTCGAGTCCGGGCAAGTCCGCCTGCGCTATGAAGTGATCGACACCGGGCCTGCGCGCTGCGTCGTTGAACGCGCCGGGTTGGGCGGAGATTTGGGGGGCGATGTTCCGGCAGAGGGGGCCGCCCACGTCGGCTTGCGCGCTGCCCAGCGCCTGATCGAGGCCATGGGTGGCACCCTTGCGATTAGCCCTGCCGACGGCGCGGCGGGCGGCAACCGCTATGGTTTTGAGTTGTGCGCCGATGTAGCCGCTCGGCCAGGCAGGATGGCGTCGTCGGCCCGGATGTCAGTAGCGCAGCGCGTGCGCGCCCTGGTCGTCGACGACAACGCGTCGGCGCGTCTGGCGCTGCGCGACATGCTGGCGGGCTGGCAGTTTGAGGTCACCGCAGTTGCCAACGGCCCGGCCGCGCTGCTGGAGTTGCGCGGCGCGTGCGAAGTGGGCCAACCGTTCGGGCTTGTGTTGCTTGATTGGCGCATGCCGATCATGGACGGCGTCGAAGTCGCGCGCATTGTGTTGTCGGACCCCGCGACCTACTCGGTGCCGCACATCGTCGCCGCAACGGCCTATGCCAGCGGGTCGGGCGCCGATCTCTTGCGCAGCGTCGGGGTCGAGGTGGTGCTGGCCAAGCCTGTCACACCAAGTGCGCTTTTCGACAGCCTGGCACGCATCTTCGTCGCGCAAGCTGAGGACGGCTCGGGCCACGAGACCCTAGAGGATCGCGCGCGCGGCCACCTGGCTGGCGCGCAAGTGCTGCTGGCTGAAGATAATGAAATCAACCAGATGGTGGCCATCGAACTGCTGGAAGCAGTCGGGGTGCGCGTCCGCGTCGCCAACGACGGCAGCGAAGCACTGCGGCGCATCACCGCTTCGACTGATGCGATTTTGATGGACTTGCAAATGCCGGGACTCGACGGCTACGGCGCAACGCGCGAATTGTTGAGTCGGCCCGACACTCGCCATATCCCGATCATTGCGCTGACCGCCAACAGCGTGGCCGAAGAGCGCGACCGCGTGCTGGCGGCCGGCATGAAAGACTTCGTCGCCAAGCCGATTGAACCAGCGCTTTTGTACGAGGCACTCATACGCTGGGTCGCGCCCCAACGCGCCGCGTCCGCACCGCTTGGTCGCGCAGCTTCGGCGGCGATGCGCCCCCCAAGTTGGCCGCATTCCGACAACTTTTCCGTGGGCGAACTCGGCGGATTCGACGTGCAGGGCGCTTTGCGTCGACACGACGGAAACCAGGCGTTGCTGCGCCGGTTGCTGGAGCGCTTTGTTGCCACCCAACAGGGCACCGTCGCCCGCATCGCCACGCTTGCCGAGTCGGGCGACCGCGAAAGCGCGGTGCGCGAGGCGCACACCCTCAATGGGCTGTCGGCCAATCTTGGCGCCGACGCCGTTGCCGACGCCGCCCGCGATGTGGAACACGCCCTCAAGGCCCAAGCCCCCCACGAAGCGCTGATGGACCGCCTGGAGCGCAGCCTGGCGCTGGCGCTGGCGGCGGCGGCGCGGGCGGTGCGCGTCAGTGCGCCGGTTGAGTCCGCGCCGCCACCGCCGACGGCTGCCATTGAACTGCCGCACGCCGACCTGGCCGCGTTGCGCGCGCTGGTTGCCGAGTCAGAGACCGACGCAGCCGACTACTGCGCCCATCTGATTGCGCGCGGGCCTTCGGCGCATTGGCGGGCGGTCCTGGCCGAAGTGCGCGACCAGTGCCAAAGCTATGAATTCGAAGCAGCGTTGACTGTGCTCGACTCCGCGCTGGGCGAGACGGCGCCGCCGTCGGCCTGACCGC
>CAXRHS010000194.1:0-3787 GCA_964230235.1 Myxococcota bacterium | reverse complement strand
AGGAACACATTGGGCAGCGACGTGATGACGTGGAAGTGCTTGGACAGCGGCAACAGGTTCATGAACACCAGGATGATCCCGACGTGCAGCCAGAAGTTGACCTCGCCGAGCATCCACAGCGTGGTCGGCGCCATGCCACTGTCAGCCGCCAGACCCGCCAGCACCCGGCCGATCGGCGCGTGGGCCAGGTGATCGCGCGCAACCGCCGCGTCGCTGCCGCCCGCCGCCATCCGTGCGCCATAGTGCAGGCCCTCAAAGCCGAACTCGGTGACCATCAGCATGCCGATAAAGCCCAGGATCAGCAGCGCTTCGTGCGAATACGCAATGCGCTTGGGCCGAACGATCAGCCGACGGTGGAAGAACGCGAGAATCGACAGCAGCACCACCAGAACCGTCAAGTCTTTGATCGGTGCGTACAAGGGCTCAATCAGCGGCCACTGGAAATCGGGCGCATAGGCCTGAATGAACAACTGGACCGTGCGCAGGCCCAGGATGCAAAACCCCCAGAAGGTCAGCGCGTGGATCCAGCCGGCGGACGGATCGCTTGGATCGCGAAACATCTTTTGCTGGCCGATGCCGATGCGCAGCAGCGTCTGCGCGCGGTCGCGCACAAGGTTCCAGCGCGTCTCTGGCCGACCGGCGAGCAGCAGGCGGGTGCGGCCGAGCATCGTGCGCGCAAACAGCGCGCCGCCCACCAGCAAAAGCAGCGTTGCCAGCCAGATGCGGTAACTTGCGTCCATGGTCCGTGTCCTTGCCTGCGCCGCTTTGAGGCGCCGCTTGCCCGCGTTGCGCCGCGACGTCACAATCCGCCGCCGCGCCATAGGTCGCTAGTGTGCGACGCACCGCGTTAAAGCGAAAGGCATGCAGGCCAACCCCATCGAAACGCACGCACTATCGAGCCGGCGCGCCTCTGGGCAGGCGCTCGGCAGCGGTGTCTACGCGATTGTCGATGGCGACGCTCTGGGCTGGCCCGCGCAAGTGCGGGGCACGCAACTCGATGACCTTGTTGCGCAATCCGCGGGCTATGCGCTCGCGGCGCTGCAAGCCGGCGCCGTCGCTTTGCAGTTGCGGTACAAGTCCGGATCTGCCACCGCGCGTGTCGCATGTGCGCGCGCCATCGCGCGCGTCGTCGCCAACCGGCTGCCCTTTGTCGTCAACGATGACATCGCCGTGGCGCTGTCGGTTGGCATTGGGCTGCACTTGGGCCAACTGGACGCCGACCCGGTTGGCGCGCGGCGTGAACTCGGTGATCGCGCGTTGTTGGGTTGGTCCACCCATGACCTGGCGCAGGTCGAGGCGGCCGACCGACTGCCCGTCGACTACCTTGGGTTTGGTCCGGTGCGGGCGACGGCGTCCAAGCTGCGACCCGATCCGGTCACCGGCTGGGCGATGCTCGCAGATGCGTGCGCCAGGACCCGACTGCCTATCGTGGCCATTGGCGGCCTGGACTGGCAAGACGCGGCGATTGCGCGCTCGGCTGGCGCCCATGCCCTGGCTGTCATCGGCAGTTGGCTGCGGGACGGCGATCGCCGCAATGCGCCCGAGCAGGCGTGCGCTGCGCTCGCCCGCATCGCCCAAGCGTGGCAGGCTGGTTGATCGAACATGTCGCAGCACGCGCCGACCGACAAGCCGAAAGTTTGGACGATTCAACGCCTTTTGGGTTGGACGTCGGATTGGCTCGGCAAGTCAGGTTCGCAAACTCCGCGCATTGACTCCGAATTGCTGCTTGGGCACGTTCTGGGCAAGACGCGCCTGCACCTGCTGCTCCATTTTGACCAGCCCGTGCAACCCGATGAACTCGCGGCCTACAAGCAACTGATTCGCCGTCGCGCCCGACATGAGCCTGTTGCCTACATCATCGGCCGCCGCGCCTTTCACGACATCGAAGTCGCCGTCTCGCCCGCCGTGCTGGTGCCGCGGCCCGAGACCGAGACGCTGGTCGATTTCGCGGCGGCGTATCTGCAGGATGACAGCGCGGTCGCAGGCCCGGTGCTCGACCTGTGCACCGGTAGCGGTTGTATTGCCTTGGCGTTGCTGCGCGACATGGAGAAGACCGGCGCGCCGCGCGAAGTGTGGGCGGCCGACATCAGCGCTGCGGCCTTGGAAGTGGTGCGTCGCAATGCAACCGACCAGGCGCGGCCGCTGCAGATCGCGCAAGGGGACTTGTTTGCAGCGCTGCCCGCGGGTTTGCGCTTTGCGGCTCTGGTGAGCAATCCACCCTACGTCACCACCGCCGATTGGCAGCGGCTGGAGCCGGGCGTGCGCGATTTCGAGCCGCGCCTTGCTTTGGATGGCGGGCCGGATGGTCTGGATGTCGTTCGGCGCATCGTCGCAGGCGCGCCAGGCTGGCTGCTGCCGGCTGGCCTTATCGCACTGGAGGTCGGGTCGCGCGGTCAGGCGATTGCCACCTGTGCGCTGTGCGAGGCAGTTGGCTTCGCGCACGTGCGCCCGACGCAAGTGGTCGGCAGCAAGACCTTTGTGGTGACGGCGGTGCTTGGCGGCTGACCGCCAGACCGGCGTCGCATTCAGCGCAGCTCTGCTCGTTTTGCTTTCGTCATCCGCAGTTGTCGCCGCTCGACGGCCTCTTCGTGGCGCGCTCGGTCCGCGGCGTTGTCGAGCACAAGGCCCGGCACTGGCAGCGGTTGGCCGTGTGCGTCCACCGCCACGAACACCACGTAGGCCGTGTTGGCGTGCTCGCGATCACCGTCGTGGCGTTCACGCCAGACCTCGACCCGGATTTCCATCGAGGTTCTGCCGGCATGGCAAATCCGCGCCGTGATGTTGACGATGTCGCCCAGCCGGATCGGCGTGATGAAGTGAACGTCGTCGAAAGCCACCGTGACTGCTTGGGCGCCGGCGTGGCGGCGCGCGCAGATGCCGGCCGCGATGTCGATCCACGACAAGATGGTGCCGCCGAAACAGGTGCCGTAGGCGTTGGTGTGCTGCGGCAGCACCAATTCCGTCATTACCGACAGGGACGCGGCGGCGCTGCGGGGCGAAAGGTCGCGTTCGGACATGGCAATCTCGCGGGGCGTGGCGCCTGTTGTCGGGGTGGCACACAGTCGCAGCATGGTCTGGCCGCGGTTGCCGATCAAGGCCCCAAGGCGGCGCCACGGCGACGCGCTGGTGCGCCCGCTGTTGCGACCCGGTCGAATCCGGTTCGGCTTGGCCTTGCGCTGGCCGGCGCGCGCTGGGGCGAGTTCCGTTGGTCCACGGTGGCCTGCAGCCCGCCTATGGACAAAACCCAATTCCTGGGTTGAATTGCGCGTCGGGCTGAAACCGGGCTCGCGGAGTTTTCGTGTCGCAATCGCTCATCCGCCGCGACCTCGGGCTGCAAGACGCCGACATTGTCGCCAACGGCCTGCGCCGGCTGACGCGCTACCTGGGCGAGGATTCGGTCGCCAACCGTCGGCCGGCCGATTTTGCAGCCCGTCGTGCCGAGCTCGCGGACCTGGAGCCGCGGCTGCTTGCGCTGTCGCAGAGTGCGGACGAGGTGCTGCGCGAGCTGGCTGCCGACGCCCTCGCGGCCTTTTTGGGCGATGCGGCGCTGCAGCGGCTTTTGGCGCTGGCGCAGGACGGCAACGACCGCGTGCGCGCGACGGCGATCGGGGGCCTTGAAGGCTGGCCAGAAAGCCGGCAGGCCCGCGACCTGCTGCTGGCCTCGGCGGCTGGTGGCCACTGGACCGTCCGCATGCGCGCCAGTCGGGCGCTGTGGTCGTTTGCCGGCGATGACGTCATCGACACCTTGATGGAAGGCCTGCTCGACCCCGACAGCTATGTGCGCAAC
>CAXRHS010000193.1:0-5908 GCA_964230235.1 Myxococcota bacterium | reverse complement strand
GAAAAGCGCGTACGCATGGGGCGGCAAGGTCAGGTCTTTCTTGCCGGTCGCGATGACCTTCCATGGGTCCTCGGGCTCGGCGTCCACCGCGCGCAACTCCAGCACATAGTCGTCGAGCTTGGCGGTGCCGTTGGTCGGGTTGTGGATTTCGACCCAGTCGTCCTTGGGGTCGCCGGGGTTGCCGACAAAAATCTCCGTAATCAACAGGTGGCTGCCGCCCTTGAAGATGCACTTGGGGATGACGTCGGTCGAACAGGTCGCGAAATCGCCACAGTCGCCGTCGCCCTTGATGTGGACGCAGCCGGTCTTGATGTCGCAGCTGTCTTTGGTGCAGATGTTCTCGTCGTCGCAGGTCTTTGATTTGCCTACGCATTTGCCCTGGTCGCAGGCGTCGCCGTAGGTGCACGCCTGATTGTCGTCGCAAGCCGCAGCGGTCGGCGAGTGCTTGCAGCCGGCCAGCTTGTCGCAAGCGTCCACGGTGCAGGGGTTGACGTCGTCGCACGTTGTCGGCGTGCCGCCCGAGCACAGGCCGATCTGGCAGGCCTCGCCGGTCGTGCAACTGTCGCCGTCGTTGCACGGCACATCCGAGGTGTAGATCTTCTGCTCGCAGCCAAGCTTGATTCCGGGCTGGGCCGTGCCGGTCGGGTTGCACGGAATGTCGACGCATGCCTCGGCGGCCACGCACACCTTGGGGTCGCCGCCCTTGCACTTGCCCGCGCCGTCGCAGCCGTCTTGCACGAAGTTGGCCGCGGTGTTGCCGGGGTCGCCGCTGCACGCGTTGCCGTCGTCGCAGCCGGCGCCTTTGACCATCGGCACGTACACGCAGCCGACCTGCTTGTTGCACGCATCCGCGGTGCACACGTTCAAGTCGTCGCAGTCCACCGTGATGCCGACGCAGGTGCCGGCCTGGCAGATGTCTTGCTTGGTGCATGCCGATCCGTCGCTGCACGGAACCGCGTCGAGTTTGGCGGCCTCTGAAACGCACGCCGTCGCCGCGGGCGCTTTGCTGTCGCAGCTGTCGGCCGTGCAGTACTTGCCGTCGTCGCAGCTGTTGGGGTCGCCGTAGCAGACCCCGTTGATGCAGCGGTCGAGCACGGTGCAGAACTTGCCATCGTTGCAGGTCGAGTTCTCAGGCAAGGTCTGCACCACGCATTTGCCGGTGTCGGGCACACACTCGGCCGCTTTGCAGGGGTTGGCCGGATCCGACTTGCACGGATTGACGAAAAGCTGGTCGTACTTGCACTTGTAGACGCCGTTGGTGACGCAAGTCCAGGTGCCCTTGCACTTGTCGAACTTGGCGACTTTGGCGGCGCAGTCGTCGTCGTTGTTGCACTCGCACTCGTCGGGGCCGGCCTTGCAAGCGCCTTTTTGGCACACATCTGGAAAGGTGCAGGACTCGCCGTCGTTGCACGGAGCGTTGTCGGCAAACTCGAACACGCAGCCTTGGTCCTTGAGGCAGCTGTCTTTGGTGCACGGGTTCTTGTCGTTGCAGTTGAGCAGCGTGCCGGGCTTGCAGAAGCCTTTGCCATCGCAGGCGTCGTTGACGGTGCACAGGTCGCCGTCGCTGCAGCCGATGCCAGCGCTGATGAGCTCGGCATCGCAGCTGCCTTTCTTGGGATCGCAGGCTTGTGGGGCGCACGGCGATCCCGGCGGGCACACCACCACCGATTTGGGGTCGAGGACGCACGCAAACGCTTTGCAGATCATGGTGCCGTTGCAGGCGTTGCCGTCCTCGAACTTGACGCAGTCGGTGCCGGTCTTGCACTCGCAGACTTTCTTGGCGGTGCCAGCGCACTTGCCGAGCGCGCATACGTCGTTGTCCGAGCACTCGTCGCCGTCGTTGCACAGCGCCTGGTTGGCGGCGAAGACGCAGCCCAGCGTCTTGTCGCAGCTGTCGTCGGTGCACAGGTTGTTGTCGTTGCACGAGTCCGCCTTGTTGGTGCCCTTGCAGGTGCCGTCGATGCACAGGTCGTTGGCGGTGCAGGCGTTGTCGTCGCTGCACCCGGTGCCGTTGGGCACGGCCAAAAGCTCGCACTTGCCGGTCGCCGGCATGCAGGTGTTGACCTTGCAGGCGCTGTCCTTGCCGGGGTCGCACGGGATGCCGTTCTTGAACAAGACCACCGTGGCCGGGTCGACGATGCACTCGCTGTTCTTGCACACCAGGTTGCCGTTGCACAGGTTGCCGTCGTCGTAGCCGGCGCAGTCGCTGTTTTTGCTGCACTGGCACTTGTTTTGCTGGCCGGCCTTGCACTTGCCGCTCACGCACACGTCGCCGTCGGTGCACTCGTTGTAGTCGGTGCACGGCACCTTGAGGTTGGCGTCGACGTTCTTGATCGTGCAGCCACCCGATAGTTCCTCGCACACGGCAAAGCTGCACACGCTGTTATCCAACTCTGGACAATACTTTGGTTTTCCGACGCACGCGCCCTTTTCGCAGTGGTCGAGCACGGTGCAGTGCTTGCCGTCGTCGCAAATCGCGCCATTGTCGACGTCGACGTAGTAGCAGCCGGGCACGCCCAGTGGGGAGTAGAGGCACTTGTAGGCCTTGCACGCTTTTGCCGGGCCAACGCAGTCTTTGTCGGTCACGCAATTGGGCGGCGGGCCGATGTCGATGTCCTCCGGCGCAACATCGCTCTGGCCGTCCGCGGTGTCCACGCTGTCGCTCGCGCCGCTGGTCTCCACGTCGACAAGGTCGCCGCCGCCTGCATCCGCGTCGACAACCTCCGGCTCGACGTCGATGGCGCTGTCTTCGATTTCGGGTTCGCTGTCTTGCTGGGGCAGATCCTGGCCGGCCAGCACTTCGGCCGGGTTGACCACCTGGCCATCGGGTAACTGGATGGCGCCGTCGGGCAACGGCTTGCTGCCGTCGGGCAAGAACTGCATGGCGTCGACGTCATCGTCAACGACCTCTTCGACCACCACATCGACCACTTCGGCCTTGCTGGCGTCGCCGTCTTTGGTGTCTTGCTTGATGTCTTTGCTGGTATCGGTGGTTTCGCTGGCGTCGCTGGCATCGCTGGCGTCGGCCGCACAGAACGACGTCATCGGCTCACACGGATCGGGGCAGAACGCCAATGTGGGGTCGAGCGCGCACGGACAGTCGGTGCCGTACGGGTCGTCGTCGCACGGATCCTTGGCCGGGCCGGCATCGACCTTGGGCTTGCCGTTGATGAGCTCGCCGATCGCCGTGCAGCCAGGGGCCACAATCGTCAACGCCAACACGGCAAGCAGGCACATGTGACGCCACGTAGGCGGCAATCGGTGCATCGGGCGGGGCATTAGGGCCCGTAGAAAATCTACGCGATTTTCTAGGTGTGCCCATTGCTGACTCAGTGGGTCGCAAGCTCGCGACTTTGCAAGTCGACTCGCCGCTCCGCTCCGCGCACGTGTCGACTGACTTGTTCTTTTACAGGCCCTTACACGGGCTCTTAGGTCGGACATCCGCTGGCTCCGGCGCGAGCTGGGGCAGTCAAGCCAAGCGGCCGGCCGCGCGATCGACTGGCTGCACAGTCGAGGCGGCATGTCGACGTCGTGCCGCGCGCACGCGATCCCCGAAACCAACCCTGGCCGCGGTCGTGACGGAACTCGCGTTCTGTCACGGCTGCTAACGGTAGCGGGTTTTGGTGGACAGGTGCAAGGTTGGCAGCGGCGCCATGCAAGCCGAGAACGGCAACCGCTACGGCGCCAGCCGTTGGCGCGTCCAGCCCTGCGCCGCGTGCGTGTACAACAGCCGATCGTGCAACCGGCTGGGCCGGCCCTGCCAGAACTCGATCGCGGTCGGTCGCAGGCACCAGCCGCCCCACTGCGGCGGCCGCGGCACCGCGCCATCGCCGAAACGCGCCAGTGTGGCTTGTACGCGGGTCTCCAGGTCAGCGCGGTCCGCGACTGGCTGGCTCTGCGGCGAGGCCCACGCCCCGATCTGACTGTCGCGCGGCCGGCTCGCGAAGTAGGCGTCGCTGTCGGACGGCGCGAGCGGCTGCACCCGCCCGTGCACCCGCACCTGCCGCTGCAGCGCCGGCCAAAAGAAAAGCAGCGCCGCCTTTGGGTTGTCGGCCAGTTCAATGCCCTTGCGGCTGGCGTAGTTGCCAAAGAACACGAACTGCCCGTCGTCCACGCCTTTGAGCAGGACCGTGCGCGCGTTGGGCTGGCCGTCGACGGCGGCCGTCGCCAGGGTCATCGCGATGGCGTCAAAGCCGCAGGCGTCCAGCGCCGCGCGCAGCCAGGCGTCAAAAAGTGCCAGCGGTTCGGGCGGCGCGCTCGCCTCGCGCAATTCATCCCGGCCGTAATCTTCGCGAAGGTTCGCCAGGTCTTGTGGCTGCATGTCGACTCCAGTGCGCCCCTGCGCCGGCACAGTAGCGCGCGAACGGCAGGTCGGGCAAGGCCGGCGGTCGCTCGGTTGTGCGCCACGCCGGCATCGCACCGCTCTAGCGTTGCAGGCAAGCGTCGATCCAACATTGGCCGCTCAGTTGACGCGGCACGCTCCACCACCTGCCCAGGAGTCCTGGACAGGGGCTACCGGCGCAGCCGCCACATGCGCCACCAGTGCCCCAGCAGCAGCACGGTCACGGCGACCCGCGCGGCCATGCCCCACGCATTGAGGCCAGTTTCGGTCGGGTCGACCGGTGCGCCAGGGAAAAGGTCAAAACTGTGCAACACGGTCGCCGCCGCCACCGCGCCTTCGCCATACAGCGTCCCGGCCAAACCAAAGGCCACGACATAGACCGTGGCCACCACAATGCCCTGGGCAGGGCGGTCGCTGCCGACCGCGTCCAGGCCGGGCACCAGCCACAACAGCAAGTTCCACAGCCAGTCGCGGCCGCGCTTGAAGGCCGACCGTCGCACCGCGCAAACTGGCGGCGCGCGCACCGGCCGAACGGCCGCCCCAAGAAACAGCAAGCCGCTCAATACGGCCAGCGCAGCCAGGTCCACGCCGACCGAGCCCATGACCAGGGCCACCGCCCCGAACCAGGTCTGCGCGTCGGCGTCCCGCAGCACCGACCGAATGACCGTCAGGCTGTCGCCCATCAGACAGTCGCCGAGCGCCACTGCCACGGTCACCAGCCAACCCTCGGGCGCGACCAGGGCAAATGCGAGGTCGTGGGTCGAGGCGCGCGCCCACAAAGGCGTCTGGGCTTGGAATTGTGCGGGAATGCGGTCGCGGTGCGGCAGAGCGTTCAACGCCGCCTGGCGGCGGGCGTCGTCGCGGTCCAGGCGCGCCCGGTTCCAGCGCGCCGCGCCGCCGTCCGGGTCCACTGCGGCAGCCGAATAGTGAGCGCGCGCTTGCGCGACCTGGCCCGCGCGCTCGGCCAGCACCCCCAGGTTGGTGCGTGCGACCGGGTCGGCGGGCTCGCGTGCCAAAGCGCTATGCAACAACCTTTCGGCCAGCGCGATCTCGCCCCGCGCGGCGTGGCCTTCGGCGCGCAACCGCATCGCCGGTGGCCGCTCGCGGCGCTCTGCGGGCAGCGCCGCCAGGTCGCGCAAGAAGGCATCTTCGCTCGCAATGCCCGCCCCCAGATGCACGCCGAGCCCCAAAAGCTGCTGCATCGTGTGGGTAGACGCCGCCGCAACCCCACCCGCCGCCCGCACGGCCCGCCCCAGCCCCGCCAGCGCAAGCCGCGCCGAGCGGCCCACGTACGCGACCAAAATCAAGCGCGTGCGCTCCACCGGATGGGTCGCAAACGCCAGCCACCGCTGGCCGGCGGTGGCAAAACCAAGGGCGCGCAAGTCGGCGTGCTGGCTCTGGTGGGCAAACACCCAGTGGCCGACGACGACCAGGATCAGCAGCGCGGTCAGAAACACCACGCAAAACAGCGACTGATCGACGACCGCTGGCAACCACGCCGGCAGCAGGAACACGCCCGCGACGTGGCGTGACTCGTCGACGCGCCGCTGCAACTCGGCGGCCGCG
>CAXRHS010000192.1:0-3892 GCA_964230235.1 Myxococcota bacterium | reverse complement strand
CAAATCGAGTGCGTGATGCCTTCGATGGCGTCTTCGAGCGGGTGCGCGTAGTCGTACATCGGGTAGATCGGCCACGCGTCGCCGCTGCGGTGGTGGTGGGCGTGGCGGATGCGGTACAGCAGCGGGTCGCGCATCAACACGTTGGGATGCGCCATGTCGATGCGCGCCCGCAGGACGTGCGCGCCGTCGGCAAACTCGCCGGCCCGCATGCGCCGCAGCAATTGCAGGCTCTCCTGCGCTTCGCGGTTACGGTACGGGCTGTCCGTGCCCGGCCGGGTGAAGTCGCCGCGGTTGGCGCGAATCTCCTCGACCGTCTGGCTGTCTACGTAGGCTTTGCCTTCGGTGACCAGCCGCTCGGCCAGCTCGTACATACGGCCGAAATAGTCCGATGCATAGCGAACCTCGCCGTCCCAGCGGCCGCCCAGCCAGGCCACGTCGCGCTCGATCGACTGGACGTAGTCGACGTCTTCGGTGACCGGGTTGGTGTCGTCCATCCGCAGGTTGCACACGCCCTGGTACTGGCGCGCCAACCCGAAATTGAGCGCGATCGACTTGCTGTGACCAATGTGCAAGTAGCCGTTGGGCTCGGGCGGAAAGCGCGTGCGCACGAGGCCGCCATGCTTTGCTGCGGCCAGATCGGCGTCGATGATGTCGGTCAGAAAGTTGCTGCGCGCGGCGACGTCCATGGCAAAAAACCAAGCAAATTCGCGGCATGTTGCGCCGCAGGGCGCGAAAGCATAGCGGAACGCTGCCCGATCGCCTACCGGCCCGCAAACTGCGGCGGGCGTTTTTCCAGCAGCGCCGCCACACCCTCTTTGCAGTCGTCGGTATCCACCGTCGCTGCCTGCGCAAAAGCCTCGCGCCAGGCAGCCGAGCGCGGATCCCACCCCAGGTTCTGGTAGATGGCGCGCTTGGTCATGCGCACCACGATCGGGGCGCTTTGGGCGATTTCGTCCGCGAGCGCCAGCGCAACCGGTAGCACTTCGTCACCAGCCACAGCACGGTTGAAAAGTCCCCATTGCGCGCCCAACTCGCCCGCGATCAGTTTGCCGGTCAGCAGCATCTCCATCGCGCGCGGCACACCGACCAGCCGCGGCAGCAAGTCCGAGATTGCCATGCCGCTTGCCAGGCCGAGCCGAGCACAATTGGCGCCATCGCGCGCGCTCTGGTTGGCGATGCGCAGGTCGCACACCATCGCCAGGCCACACCCACCGCCGACCGCGTGGCCTTGCAAGGCACCGATCACGGGGACTTCGAGGTCAAGCAGACTCAAAAACGCGGTGTACATCGCGTAGCTGCGCTCGGCGCCCAGCCGCCCGTCGCCCGTGCGTTGCACCCCCGACTTGAAGTCCGCGCCGGCGCAAAAAGATGCGCCGCGGCCCGTGACCACGACACAGCGGACGTCCGCCATCTGGCGCACCGCCGCCACCGACGACGCAAACCCGTCGAGCAGCTCGGGCGTCATGCTGTTGCGGTTGTCGGGGCGGTTGAGTAGCAAAATCGCAAGCGTTCCCTGCCGTTCAATGACGACTGCGGGGCCAGATGGGTCGGGCATGGGCATCCTCCGGCGGCGCAAGTACCATGGGCGACCGCGGGCCGGCAAGGTCGGTGCGGAGTGTGCCATGCGCCTGTCCTGGACTGTGGCTGTGGCTGTTGGGATCGGCGGGTGCGCCGACGCGGTGCCACCGGCCGGCGCCGACGCCGCAAAGCTGGAAACAGCTGCCGAGACCCTCGCCGACGCGACAGCGGACGCGCCCAGCGACGCGGCTCCTGTGGATGCGGCGGACGGGGCGGCTGCCGGCGAAGTCGATGGTGCCGCGCAGTCAGAGACCGCCGCCGAGGTCGCGCTCGACACCACCACCGACACCGCCGCGGAGGTCGCTGCGGAGGTCGCTGCGGATGTCGCGCCGGCGTGCTTGCCTGGTCCCGCCACTTGCGCCACGGCCAACAGCGTCGCCGTGTGCAGCCCGGACGGCGCCCTGCAGACCCTGTTGTGCGGGCCCGCGCAAGTTTGCCTGGGCGGCAAATGCAAGCTGCAGATCTGCAAGGCCAATGCGCAAGCGTGCGACGGTGACAAGGTGGCCGCCTGCGACGCCAGTGGCACGACGTTGCTGGTGGTCAAGGACTGCGCCGCGCTCGGCCAGCAGTGCGAGAACGCCGCGTGCGCGCCCAAGGTTTGCGAGGGCGGCAGCAAGCACTGCGCGGGCGACGTCGCCCAGGTCTGTTCGCCGCAGGGCACCGCGTGGCTGACGGTCGCCGACTGCGCCGCCCTGGGTTCGGTCTGCAAGCTTGGGGCATGCGTGCCCATCCCGTGCGCCGACGGTGGCCTGGGCTGCGAAGGCGACGCCGTGGTGCAGTGCGCCGGCAAAGACTGGAAAACCGTGCAGGATTGCGGCGCGAAAAACGAAGTCTGCGCTGCCGGCAAGTGTCAGAAAACCCTTTGTAATGTCGGCAACTTCGACTGCGTCGGCGGCATGTACACCACCTGCGAAGCGCCCGGTCTGGCGTGGTCGTTGCCGCTGGCGTGCCCCGTCAACACCGCGTGCGCGCCAGGGATCGGCTGCTTGCCCGCTCCCGGCATCTGCCAGCCCGACGACAGCGGCTGCAAAGGCACCCAGCCGATGGCGTGCGACGCCGCCGGCACCGCTTCGCCCACCGGCGACGATTGCGCCAAGTCGGGCCAGGTGTGCACAGGTGGCGCCTGCAAGGCCAAGCTGTGCAAGCCGGGCGCCTTGGGTTGCCAGGACAACCACGCGGTGGCGTGCAACGACGCCGGCACCGACTGGCTGCTCGGCCAGGACTGCGGCGCCCAGGTCTGCAGCGACGGCGTGTGCAAGACCAAGGTGTGCGGACAGGGCCAGACGGCGTGCGCAGGCGCCAATCTGGCGCTGTGCAACGGCAACTGGCAATTCAGCGCCTGTCCGCAAGCGGGGCAGGTCTGTTCGGCCGGTGCCTGCGTCAAGCCTGCCTGCAAGCCCGAATCTCCGCAGGGCCCGGTGATCGCGTTTGCCGCATTGCCGTATGCGCCGCTTGCGGCCGCCTGCGACCTGAACGACGACAAGAAGCCGGATTCTGCCCTGGGTGTGCTCGCCCAGTTCAACCAGGCTGGTGCCTCTGCACAGGCGGCGCTTGCAAAGGTGCGCGTCCTGGCCTGGTCGGGTACGCCCCAGTTGCCAGAGGTCGCCATCTTGCCCGCGCTGGTGACGCCCACCGGTGCTTGGGCCGGCTGTCCGGGGCCGGCGTGCGCGCGGTTGGTCGAACCGGACGCCTACGACCTGCAAGCGGGCGCCGCGCTGTGTCCGGCCAAGGCTTTGCTGGCCGGCGGTGTGATCGACCCGCAAACCGGCGCGGCGGCGGTCGGCGGCGGCGGTTCGGTGGTGGTGATTCCGCTGCAGGCGGGCGTGCTGGCGCTTGAAGTCCCGCTCTTTGGCGCGCGGCTGGTGGGCAAGCTGGCTGGCGATCTGGCGGCGCCCAAGGGTTTTGAAGGCGTGCTGTGCGGCGCGGTGCCCCACGATGCCCTGGCCGCGGCGTTTGATCAGATTCCCGACGCGGCGTTTCCGCAAGGCAGCGCCGCCAAGCTGCAGTTCGCCAAGCTCATCACCAACCTGGTCCAGCCCGACCTCGACCTGGACGGCGACGGCAAAAAGGAGTCGGTGTCGGCGGCGTTTGCGGTTGTCGCGGGCCCGGCGTTGTCGCTTGGCGTCGCAAAATAGGTCAGCAATTCACTTGTTGGCGCGCGCCGCGGGCCCGAGCCCGGCCTTGGTGCGCGCTTCGAGCAACCGCGTCACATCGGCGTCGGGCACCAGCTTGGGTTTGCCCAGCGGCAGCGCCCGCAGTTGGATCGTCGCCAAGTGCTCGACCAACTCCGCCCGCAGGAAGGCCTGCTCCAGAT
>CAXRHS010000191.1:0-2253 GCA_964230235.1 Myxococcota bacterium | reverse complement strand
CCTGGGCCGGCACCAGCCGGGCCGAGCTCGAGCGCCTGACCACACACGGCGGCGACGTCCTTTTCGACCGCGACATCGTCGGCGCCCACCACCTGTGGCGCGCGTACCCGGCCGATGCGCGCCTGGTGTTCGTGCTGCCGCCCAGCTGGCAGGTCCTGGTCGAACGGCTGCGCAAGCGCGGCAGCGAGACTGAAGAGACCTTGCGACGGCGGTTGCGCACGGCGCGCCAGGAGTTGCGTGCGGTGGTGGAGTCGGCCGCGCCGTGGCAAGTCGTCGTCAATGCGCAGATTGCCGATGCCGTCGCAGACTTGCAGGACCTGCTCGCCGGAGCGACCGATGCCCGACCCGCGCGCGACCACCCGGTGGTGGCGGCGTTTCTGCGCGATGCCGAGGCGGATCCGTTGGCGGCGTAGGGCCTACCGAACCAGGATGCGGTGTTCGTAGCCTTGCGAGCTCCACTGGCCAACCGGGCTCGCGCCCCAATTGGCAGTAAGCCCGGCAGCGCTGTAATCGCGAACCAAGATCTGGGCTCCCCAGGGGCCGTAATCGCAGCCACTATTGGCAGTGCCAGCCGGGGTCGCCGAGGTATTGCCGAGGAAGGTGATCCCATCGCCGCCTTGCAGCGACCTGACCCGGAACGAAGCGGTCGGGGCGTAGCACAGGCGCGCCGTGTAGTTGGCCTTGCCGCCATTGGGGTCGATGCGGGTGAAGGCTTGCGGCGATGATTCGAAAAAGCCGCTTGAGTTGAACCACGCCTTGATCAACGGATAGTGCAAGTGCCCGGTGAGTTTGGAGGAATTGACGGTCACACTGACCAGCATTTCGGTCGCGCCGTTGACGGCGGTATCCAGCGACTTGCCCTGGATGTAGGATCCGCCGGTGGTCGGCGTGCCCATGTCGGCCGCCATCCAGTCTTGCACGTACAAGAACTTGCCGCCGACCGAGCAGTTGTCGCCAATCGCGCACTTGACCACCTGCGTCCAGCCGCCGCCCTGCGTTGTCATGTCGCACCACGCCTGGGCCGACCCGGCGCCGACTTTGAGCCAGTACCAGCCGTCTTTGCTGGCCGGCGCCTTGGTCAGAATCTCCTTGCAGGTGGTCGCCGGGTTGTCGGGCGTGCCAACGGGCACCAGTGAGAACGACACGTATTCTTTGCCGTTGCAGACATAGAAAGCCTTGTCTAGAGGGCTGGCATACATCATGCCAAAGGTGCTGGCCGCGCACGGTACCGGCGGGGCGTCGCTGTTGCCGAGCTGAAAGCCCTTGGTGGCGGCGACCTTCTTGTCGCTCAGGGTCTTGACCGTGACGCTCCAGCTTTGGATCTTGCCGTCCTTGCCACCGGAAAACCCTGCGACGTCGGCGACTTTGAGGCTCCAGTTGCCCTTGGCGTTCTTGCCGACCCAGGTCGACAGGTCGCCTTTGACTAGCTTGGTGGGGTCCGGCCACGTGCCCTTGAGCGTGTTGCCGCTGCCGCTCAGGTCGTGCAGCACGTACTCGACGCCATTGGGGTCAAACACGCTGGCCTTGAGCTTGCTGATGTCCGAGTTCAGCACATCGATCGACACCAGCACCGCCTGTGCGACGCCATGGTCGGGCACTACGATAGCGTCGCTGATGCCGGCGCCGGAGTTGTCGGGGATGTCGATCGGTGTCTTGGCGCTGGCGGTGACTTCGTTGAACTGGTTGGTCAACAGCCCATTGCTGATTTCGTCCAGGCCGTCCTTGGGCAGGCTGTCGGCGGTCACGCCGCCTTGGATGCAGTCGTAGCTGCCGTCGGCCTTGAGGCCGCGCAGGACCAGTCCGGTTCCGCACGCGGTGCCGAGCTTGGGCAACGTCGGCTGGCCGGTCAGGTCGCCGTAGGCACCGGTCTTGGCGACGTCGGCGAGCTTGGGCGGGTCTTTGAGGTCGTTGTAGCTGCCACTCGCCGCGACCTTGGCCAGCGACGCCGCCTTGACGTAGTCGGTCAGTTCGGTCTTTTGCGCCAATCCGGCCAGGTCGGTCACCTTGGCAAAACCGCCGAGGTCAGCGGTCTTGGCGTACAGTTGCAGGTCGGTGACTTTGGCGTAGTCCTTGAGGTCCGCGCTTTTGGCAAAGCCAGCCAGGTCGGCGGCTTTGGCGTAGTCCTTGAGCACCGCGGGGTCCAGGTGCGCAGCGGTCACGCAACCGGTGCACTGCAAGCCTTCGGCCAACTGCGCCCGCATCGCCAGAAACACATGCCGCAGCGGCACGGCCGGCAGCGCTGGATCCAAGCCA
>CAXRHS010000190.1:0-5745 GCA_964230235.1 Myxococcota bacterium | reverse complement strand
GGCGATGCGGTGATGCTTTCGGGAGAAACTTCGGTCGGATCAAGGCCCTGCCAAGTCGTTCAGACCATGGACCGCATCGCGCGCAAGGCCGAGTCGTTTCGCGCCACCCACCGCGCGGTGCGCACGCGCTAGCCACTGCCGCTGCCCGATCACGGCGGCCACGTCGAGCGCATCAATGCCGAGTTCGCGCGCACCGCGGTCCAGTTCGCCGAGAGCCTGCCCGCGTTTGCCATTGCCTGCTTTACCCGCACCGGCAACACGCCCGAGCGGATCAGCCGCTTTCGGCCGCCGGTGCCGATCATGGCGTTCTGCGCATCCGAGCGGGTGGCGCGGCAATGCCTGTTGCACTGGGGCGTGCACCCCTACGTCCTGCAAGGCGTTGACGCCAAGCACGACCGCATGACGGTGATGGTGCAGCGGGCGCGGGCGATCTTGCGCGACCGCTATGGCATGGGTCCCGGCGACGCCATCGTGTTGACGGCGGGCGTCGACTGGGTGCGCGGCGGAACCAACGTGCTGCAGGTGCTCATCGAGGACCACGCCGCGGCAGACGCCAATGGCGACAGCGGCCCGCAATAGGCCGCCGCCGATTGCGCTTGCTCCGCGCCGCGATTCCCGTTACACCGTGGTCGCAAGCTTTCGCGCCCCGCCGGGCGCCGCGTGTCGCCATGCGTCCTGCCTCAAGCTCCACCCTCTGCATCCTCGCCGCTTGCGCCGCGTGGCTGTGCGCGTGCTCGGACGCCAAGACCGGGCCGTCGCTCGGCAGTTCCGGCTCGGCGACCAGTGACGCCGGCAGCGGCAGCGGAGCGGCAGACGGGACCGGGATGGGCGGCGCGGGCCAGGCGGACGCGGGCGGCCCCGGCTATTCGCCGCTCGACCCCGCCGTCAAGGGCAATTGGATGCTGCCCACCGTGGGCAACTGCGTCAACTTGGAAGAGTGGCTGGTGCTCGCGCCGCCAGAGACCCTGGTGCGCACGGTCATCGACCGCAACGCCTGCCAGCCGCCGACCCTGGCCAAGGTGGCGGGGACCATGAAAATCCTGCCCAACCAATTGTTGGAGTTGACGTTTCAAGACAAGGTCGCCTATCGCAATTGGCGCCGCACGGCCGCCGTGCTCGATTCGATTGTCGGCGTGCCCGAGCCGCAACTCGCAGACCCTTCGTACAAGAAAGGCAAGCGAGGTCTGACATTGCTCGCGTTCGTGCGCGCAACCCCGGGCGGGCCATTCGTGCGCAGCGACATCCTGCAAGACGTGACCGAAAAGCCCAAAGCCGAAACCCGCAAGACCACCAACGTCAAGATTCAAGTCTCACCGTCACCGGACAACGCTAAGACCGGCGAGGCGTGTACGCTGAGCGCCACCATCAGCGCGCAGTACGAACCGGGCGGTACCGACCCCATCACCTACGGCAGCGAAAACCTGGAATTTCCCTGTCACTTCGCGACCGACCCCGGCACCGGCTGGCTGCGCATCCTTGCGGACGGCCACGAAACGTCGCTGGCGTGGGACAAGTACTTCGACAGCAAGGGGCTCTGGAAGAAATACAGCCAGCCGGTCGCGCAGTTGCTCTACGACAGCTTCCGGCCGAACCTGCTGCAGCCAGCAGCCCAGCGCGGCGTGCTGGTGTCGCTGGCGTCGCACGGCTGGTACTACGAGTTCATCAACGAACCGCCGACCTCGATCAAGTAGTTTGCGCAGCGGCGCCTAGGCCCCGTGTAAAATCTATTCGATTTTCCACGGTGGCCTTTTGCTTGCCAAGTGGGTCGCAAGCTCGCGACTTTGCAAGTCGACTCGCCGCTCCGCTCCGCGCACGTGTCGATCGACTTGTTTTTACACGGGCCCCTACTTCCACTTATAGGTCTTGGGATCCCACGTCTTCCAAGCGCCTTCCAACTTGTGCTCGAGCTCGCGCGTCCCCGCCTTGGTGCGGAATTCCGCAGGCTGGAACAAGCCGTCTAGCTTGTCGTCGGGCTGGCGCTTGTCGGCGACCTCTTCTTCGGCCTGCCAGAAGGTGGTCGACAGGTAGTCGCCGGCGGCGTTCAGCACCATGAAGCCGTTCCACTCAACGTGACTGTAGCCCAGGTTGGGGTTGACCGGGCCGGTGCCGATGCCAAGGAGGAACAAGTTGGCGATGAGCGCCAGGTCGCCAGCGCCTGCCGCCTTGAGCGTCGGATCGCTGGTCGCCTGCCGGTACAGCAGCGTCTTGTAGGTACCGGACGAAATGGCACCGGTCACGAACTCGACGATCTTTTGGCTGGGGTCGCTGTCGCGCATCGGCGTGCCGGCAAAGAATGCGTGGATGTCACCCGACACCACCACCGTATTGGGTATTTTGGCCAGCGCCTCCAGGATCTTGTCGCGGCGATTGGGCGCGCCGTCCCAGTCCTCTGCGCTGAGCAGAAACTTGTGCCGAAACGCCTCGGGCAACGTGGTGAGCGCCGACAGGTCCACTTCGCGCCGTTGCAAGGTGTACTCGTTGCCCCACACCCGCCAGGTCTGGGTCGCCTTGGCCATGGACTCCAGAAACCATTTTTCCTGATCGGCGCCCAGGATCTGCTCGCTCTCGCCCTTGGTCTTGTCCCATTGGGCCTTGGCGTACAGTTCGAACGGCCCACGGGTAACCAGGTAGCGCGAACCCAGCGAACCGTAGCCGTTGAACTTGAGCATCTGACCAAACGACAGGCCACGGGGCAGCTTGGCGGCGTCGGCGTCGGCAATCGCGGCGGGCACGCCCGCGGTCTTTTCCAGGTCCTTGAGCCGGGCATTGATCCAGGGCACCGCCACCGGACCCTTGACCCTGACGGCATGTATCTTGAGCACTGCCGCGTTGTCTTTGAAAAACTTGGCGTACTTGCCGCCATCGTGGCTATCGATGTCCAGGTAGGGCTGCGCGTTGTCGGGCACTTTGCCGGCCAGCGTCTGCAACTCCTCTTGCAGCAATGCGATGCCGCCGGGCAAGGCGTCTTCGGGCACCAAGTGGTCGGCGCGGTAGCGGCGCAGGTCGGTCATCGCCAGGTGCAGGTGCTTGCCAAAGGCAAAGTCGCGGTAGATCCGCAAGTTTCCTGGAAAAGCGGCCTTGGGATCAAACGCAAAGTCGGCACCGGCGGGATAGTCGACCGGCATGTACTCAAACCACGCCTGGTCGGCGTTGGCGCGGCGGGTCGGATCGTTCTCGTCCTGCTCGCCGTCGAAGTAGGTCGCCTGGTTTTGCCAGCAGTCGTCGCTGAACTCGTGGTCGTCCCACACGGCGATCATGGCGGCGGCTTCGTGCATCTTCTGCAGGTCGGGATCGCTGCGGTAGGTCTTGTACAACTCGCGATAATTGCTAAGCGACTTCGCAGCGTAGTAGGTGGGCTTGTCCTTGGGGCCAAAGGCGATCGCACCCGCCGTGTCCGCGAACTTGACCACCCGATCGGCCGACGCGTTCTGGAACTCGGGATTGCCGGTCGTCTCGTACACGTAGTCGCCCAGGTGCACGAAGAAATCGACGTCTTCTTTGATCAAGCGCGCGTAGCTGTTGTAGTACTTGCCGTTGTAGTCCTGGCACGACACCACCGCGAACTTGACCGCGACATCGGCGTCGGCCTTGGGCGCGGTCTTGAAGCGCCCGGTGGCCGTAACGTGCGCACCATCGGGGGATGCAAAGCGGTACCAGTAGGTTGTGCCGGCTTGCAGCCCGGTCACCTTGACGCGCACGCAGCCGTCGTGGGCGGCCTTGGCGGTCACCGCCATGGTGGGCTTGCCACCCAACTGCACCACGCTTTTGAGGTCCTTGTCGGTGGCGACCACCAGCAGCAGACCGATGTCGGCGTTGGGCTTGGCGGCATCGACGGCCCGCGTCCACACGATGGCGCTGTCGACCCGCGGATCGCCCGAACACACCGACTGCGGAAACCAAGCTTTGTCAGGTGCCTGGGTCGCCTGGGTATCGGTTGCGCTGTCGCCAGCGGCCGTTGCATCGCCCTTGCTGCCGGCATCGGCGCCCGCGCCACCATCGCCGCCCGCGTCGGTCGTGGCCACCGGTTTGGGTTCCTCGCCACAGCGGGCGAGCACCGCCCCGGCGACCACCACGGTTGTCTGCAGAAATGCGCGGCGTTGCATGGCATCCTCCACTGGACTGTGGCGAGCATAATCTCGCGACAAGGGTGGGGCAACCGCGCGGCGTCGCGGTCACAGAGGCGTGCCAGCCGCCCCGTCCGTCAAGTCCAGCAGCTGGCGAACCCGCGCAACCTCGCTCGCGCCGAGCGCAAACACGCGCACGACCTGATAGCCCTGGCGACCGGCCACCTCGCGCGCGGCGCGCTCGCCGGGATCGAGCACCACGAACTGCGGCCGGCCTGCCTCGTCGGTGACGTCGCTGACCACCGCGACCAGCTTGCGGTTGCCGCGTTGCCGGCGCAGCACCGCGATGTCGCCCGGCTGGGCGTCGCCGTCGGACCGCAAGCGGGCGAAGGCCTGCAGAAAGAGCTCCAGGTTGTCGCCGTTCCACGCGCGACGTCGTTCGTCCAAGGTCAGCGGCGGCTTGCCTGCCAGCCCGTACAACTGCGGGTTGCGGGAGCGGTGGCGAACGAGCGCAGTCTTGAGCGGCAAGTGCGCCGCCAGGCCGCGTTCGACCAAGTCGAGGTGATTGCCGGCGTTGGCGCGAAGGTCATCGACCGAATACACGGTCGGCGTCACCTTGCGGCCCAGGTGATCGCGCGCTGCCGCCAACAGCGCGGTCGCAACCGGGTCGCGCAAGGGTGGCTGCAGCGCCTGACCCGTCGGCCTGGCCTGGGCCGGCATCGCACCCGGCGCCGCGGGCACTGCACCGGTTCCGGTCGCCTGGGCGATGGCTGTCGGGGGCAAACGCGGGACGGCGCCGGCCTCGCTTTTGTGGGTCGCCGCCAGGTGCGCGCCGGTGGCAAGGTCCTGGACGATGGTGCGCAGCGACAGCCACCCGACCAGGCCAATGACCGCGGCCACCGCGGCCGCGCGCACCACCGCAAACAGCGGCCCGCGCCGCTTTCGGCCGACGCCGAGCGCGGGACCGGGGGTTCGCAAGCCCGATGATGCTGGTCGAGGCATCGCAGCGCGCGCACAGTGCAGCACGCTCCGCGCGCCATGCGCGGAGGGCAGCACCAGGGAGGCGCGGCGGGCAGGTACGCTGCGCGGCGGGGGCGGTCAATGGCCGCGGCGCAACCCCTTGATCTGGATCGACAACCCCAAAACCGCGCTGCGTGTCGCGATCCGGCTGCGCGGCCAAGCGATCGCCGCGCCAGTCGTTCCAACGATGTCCACAGGGTTATCCACAGGGCGAAGTGACCTGCGCGGCAGCCATCCACTGGCGCAACGAAGCGCGGGCGCGCTCACACATCGCTTGTTTGCGCGCGGGCTTGTCGTGCTTTTTGCCCGTTGCGGGGTCGCGCAGTTCCGTCAGCGGCTCAAACAAGCCAAAGTGCAGGTTCGACGGCTGGAAGTCCGGCACGCTGGCGTCGACCACATGCTGGACCAACGCGCCCAACGCGGTATCGGCGGGCGGCGGCTGGAGCGGCGTGGCGGCCCGTTCAGCATGGAGGGCCAAGGCCACCCACAGGCCGCTCGCGGTCGACTCGACATAGCCCTCGACCCCGGTGATCTGGCCCGCAAAGCGCAGCTGCGGGTGGCTGCGCAGCCGCATCGCCTGGTCAAGCAAGCGCGGACTATCCAAGAACGTATTGCGGTGCACCGACCCGTACCGCAAGAACTCGGCGTCCGCGAGGCCGGG